>NZ_JARXYJ010000002.1:300000-383814 GCF_029894425.1 Streptomyces sp. SAI-127 | reverse complement strand
CGGCGGATGGGTGGGGCCGATGTGGTGCGCAGGTAGATGCGGTGCGGGAGTGTGGCCTGCCCCGGTGGGCGTACGGCGAGGCGGAGTTGGCCGGCCTGGCCGTCCCAGGCCGGAATCACCAGGTGGGGTCGGGTTCCTACCCTGACCGAGCCGAAACCGACGTCGGTCCCGGCTCTGCGCGTTGCGGCGTCGCTGCGTGTCACTCGCGCCCTGCGGCCCACGCCGAGGAGTTGGGCGCTCGCCCACACCACGTGCGTGCCGGGTTCCATCGGCCGGCCGCCGACCAGGGTGAGGGGGTCGATGGCCGTCTCGCCGGTGAGCACGACACGGTGGCGGCCACCGCCGAGCGGTTGCGTGCGCGGGGTCAGGTCGGCGTCCGGGTACCACCACAGCTCCCGGGCCGTGTCATGGACGAGGAGTTCGCCGTAGGCATGGCCGAGGGGGTGCGGGGCCTCCCAGCCCTCGGCGCCCTTGATACCGGCCAACAGTTCGGGGTCCAGGAGCATACGGCCGTAACGTTCGACCAGAGCCAGGGGTTCACCGTCCGCGCGGCGCATACCGACCGTCGTCGTGACGTGGAGCTTTCCGTCGCGCCAGCGGATGTCGTCCACGGTGACCTCGGGCCTGATGCGCTGGGTGCGGCGCGAGAGTTCGACGAGGGAGTCCAGGTGGCCCTCCTCCAGCAGGTGCGCCCGCAGCCGGGTCAGGGCGGGCAGGCCCTCGCGCACACCGGGCGGATAGGCCTCAAGGGCCAAGGCGCGGACGACGTCGAAGTAACGCTCGAGGTTCTTGCCGGTGCGCTGCAGAACGCGGGGCTCACCCACCGGACGCAGAAGCTCCACGCGATAGGAACGGCGCAGCAGGTGGTTCTGCAGCGGGCCGGGCCGGGTCTCCTTCTTGATCGCCTCCACCACCGTGCGCAGATGACCGTAGTAGTCCTCCGGGGCGGAGGCGCGGCTGCTGGTGTTGCCGCCGTCGTCCCGGCGCTTCCACACGTAGCAGGGGTGATCGGCGAGGATCGAGACCGTCTTGGCACGCAAATAGGCGCGGACCATGAACAGCTGGTCCTCCAGCCGCACCGGGCCCTCGGGAAACCTGAGGTCGTGGGCGAGCAGGAAGTCGCGGCGGAACATCTTGTGCGGGGTCAGACTCTCCATCAGGGGCGCGTCCTCGACCGTGCAGCGCTCCACGGTGCGCTTGAAGACGTTGCTCGGTCCCGCCATGCTGCCCACGACCTTGCCCAGGACAATGTCCGAGCCGTTACGGGCGGCCAGCCGGTGCAGGTGTTCCAGCGCCGCCGGGGTCAACTCGTCGTCCTGGTCCACAAACTGCACGTACTCCCCGCGCGCCTCCCGGATGCCGACGTTGCGGGGCTTGCCGGGCCAGCCCGAGTTCTCCTGATGGATCACCCGCACATGCGCGTGCTGCGCCGCCAGTTGATCGAGCCGCTGCGCGGAATCGTCGGTCGAGCCGTCATCGACGTAGATGACCTCGTACGCGTCCTCCCCCAGAGTCTGACGTAAAAGCGACGGCGCACACATGTCGACGTAACGGCCCGCGTTGTAGACGGGCACCACGATGCTGACCTTCAGCATGAACGTTCCCCCCAAACGGGGACCATGTGTCTCGTTGTTCATTGAACGTTCCGGACTCTGGCAAAGGCTGTCTCATTCGAAGCAGTCGCATGACTGCCTCAAAATCGCTTCCTATTCAGTACGGCGCCAGGGCCGCGTATCGGGTCGTGATCAATGAGTACCGCAGCTTCCGCGCGGGTGCCTCTTCGACTGGCCCGTCTGGGGTACAGAGCCCGGCGATCAGTCGTCCGCCCTGGGCCAGAGGAGGTTCTGGCTCGGCTTCTCTCACGCGGCCACTCTGAGTGATAGCTCGGCCCCTTCGAGCGTAGGAGCACCTGCGGTTGGCCCTTCGCCGCCAGCGCGACGAGGTCACCAAGGCCCTTCTGCGCCATGCTGAACACGTAAGCAGGAAAGGCATCCGTCTTTCGAGCGGCCGGGAACCGGTCCAGCGGCGCCAGCAGAGCGCGCACCTTGTGCTTGGTCACCACCGCTCCCGAACAGTAGATCAGCGTTCGTGAGGGCCACGGCGGCTTGTGTTGGCAGCGACCGATGAGTTTATGGCTCCCGGCCGGTCCAATTTCATGACACCCCAGGAAAGGACACCGCCATGTCGGAGCTTCTCGTCGACTTCATCACCTCCCTCGACGGCTACGCATCGGGAGAGGGATGGCCCGGGTTCTGGGGCCTCGAGGGCCCGGAGTACCTCGCATGGCTCGGTGAGCAGCCTGAGGCCACCTACCTGATGGGAGCGAACACCTACCGCCTGATGTCGGGCTTCGCCGCAGGCGAGGTCCCGAACGGCCAAGACGAGTTCAGGCCCGAAGAAGAAGCGTCCGTCGACGAGCTCACGCAAGCGTCCAAGTTGGTGTTCTCCTCCTCACTCGAGGAGCCACTGACGTAGGCCAACTCCACGCTCGTCCGCGACGACGCCGTCGAGGCGGTCCGCGCCATGAAGTCGAGTGGCTCGGGGCTCCTCAGCACCATCGGCAGCCTCAGCCTGTGCCGGTCCCTGCTACGAGCCGGACTCGTCGACCGCTTCCGGGTCGTGATGTTCCCGGTGATCACCGGGGCCACGGGCGAGGAACGTATCTACGACGGCTATCCGGACGTTGCCCTCGAGATGATCGAGCACCGCACCTTCGACGGCCGCATCCAGCTGGTCGAGTACAAGCCCCGAGTGCTCGAGCACCCGCCGCTCGACGTCCCTGCGTGACTTCGCCCCGTCCGCCGGCCTGGACGGCAACCAGGCCGGCGCCGGCGGCTTCGGTCGCTGGGCCCTCACACGCGCTCTTCACTCCCCACATTTCCCACACGCTTCAAGACGCAACAAAGTGGAGGGAAGAGAGACCCTGGCGCGGGTATGACACTGCCGAACCAACGGTCCCTGGCCTGTGCGGGGCTTCGCCGGATTCCTGCGCCAGGACTGGGATGCCGTCCTCGCCGGCATGACGCTCACCTACAGTTCCGGCGTCGTCGAAGGACACGTCGCGCTGATCTGTGCAGATCGCCGGTGAACGTCGGCCGTCGGCCGTCGCTGATTCGGGTGCTCTGGAGAGGTTCCCAGAGCGGAGCCCGTCCGTCAGCTGACGGACGCTCAGGGCACAACCTTTTGGTTTCTGGCGTGTCCACGTAGTGTGCTGACGATACGCAGAACATGGCGGACTGCGGCGGCCGCCGCAGTCGGGACCGCGGCTTTGGCGGTCGCAACCCCGGCCGCGCACGCTGCCGCAACGACGCTCGTCCTGGACGCCCAGGAGAACTATTACCTCCCCACCAAGGGCGAAGGCCCGAACCTGGACCTCGGCATCACCGCCTCGGGCGGGGACGCCCTTGACGTCTCGGTCGCGGTCGACGCGTCGTCCCTCGCGGGGAAGGCGACGATGGTGGTCACGGGGGACTGCGTGAGCACCGGCACCCTCAAGGTCAGGTGTGACAAGGGCGTCATGCTGCTGGTGCAGGACTCAGAAGGCGTCTCGCTCGCCCGTGACCGCTCCAACTGCCACTACTCGGGTCGGCCCGGTGGCGGCGCGTGGTGCCGGTTCGACACTCCGGTCACGCCCGGCGCGGCCTACGAGACGGATGCGCCGCTGCGTTACACCGCATCCAAGGACACGATGTACGGCTACAACACCTACATGGTGTGGCCGGTCGGTGCCGCGGCGCCCGACTCCTTCGACCCGTACGACTTCCCCGAGACCGGCACCGGCGCGCCGCTCGGCCTGAAGCCTGTCGCCTCCGGCTCCACATTCACCGGCTCCGGGTACGGCACTTTTTCCACCACCCAGCACGCCGACTACCAGGCGCTCGGTGACACGGTCGAGGGCAAGGCCGGCGAGACGGTGAGTATCACCGTGGGGGTGCGGAACAACGGGCCGGGCTGGATGAACTTCCGGTGGATGGACGCCGCCAACTCCGGCACGTTCGTGGTGACCCCGCCCCCGGGCACCACCATCACCGGCGCCCCCGGCCCGGGCGAGCAGGGCGACCCCGGGCCACTGTGGAACTGCACTCCGGGCAAGGCCGGCGCGAAGAGCTACACCTGCGCCATCGCCAGCACGGACTTCCGCCCGGGCGACTCCGTGTCCCAGGAGTTCACGGTGCGCATCGACGGTGTCGTCCCCGGCGCGCAGGGCAGCGTGCGGGCGGTGAATAACCCCGAATACCCCAACCGTGACGACGACACGGCGAACGACACCACCGCGATCACAGTGAAGGCCACCGGCTCGGCGACGTCCAGCCCGACGCCCAGCGCCTCCGCGCCCACGCCGGCCACCGTGAGCCCGTCCGGCTCCGGGACGGGAACCACCAGCGGAACGACGACTGGCGGCCATCTCGCCGCCACCGGCTCACACCAAGTCCTGCTACGGGCGGGCGCCGCCGTCCTGCTCGCGGCGGGCGGCGCACTGGTGCTCCTGACGGCGCGCAGGTTCCGGCCGCGGGGCGGCCGCTGACGCCGCCCCGGCGTGGCAGGGCCTCAGCGGCCGATCAGGCCGGATACCACGACGGTTTGGGAGAAGTGTTCGGTGTGAAGTCGGGTGGCGTCGCGGCGGGCGCCTGCTTCGTTGACGCGCTGGCGGCAGGAGGTGACGACCAAGGGCAAGGGGCCTGGCCGGGTCGGGTGCAGGAATTGGAACTCGCATAGGGCGTCAGCGCTGACAGGATGTGCCGGACGGGGACCGCCGGGCCCCGAGGGGGAGGAACAAGGCCATGCTGAGAGCTGGAACGACCTGCGCCGAGGCGATCAATTTCCTGGATGACGATCTCGTGGCCGGAACCCTCAACGACGTCTCCATCCGGATCCCTCACATGATGAGGACGGGCGCGGACGCCGAGGCCGAGATGCGGGCCGTGCGAAAGCGGTACGACGAGTGGACATGGCAGGCCGCCGAGGAGATCAACCGGCGGTTCAGCGACCGGGAGATCGCAGCACCGCTTCGTGCGGGACGCTACCGGGCGATCCTCACTGCTCCGTTGGACGAGGCCCGGCTGATGATGTACGTGGAACTCGCCGAACTCCGGGAGTACTTCAGAACCGTGGCCAACCGGGTGCGTGCCATGCAGGAGCGCTACGGGCACGCCGGTGCCTTGCGGTACGCGGTGCTGGACACGAACACCACGCTGCACTTCACGCGGTTCGACAAGGTCCCCTGGCAGAAGGTCTTCGGGAAGGGCACCGCGGTCATGGTCCCGCACGTCGTGGTCGACGAGATCGACACCAAGAGCTACCAGACCGGGGACAAGAAGATCTCCCGGCGAGCGCGCGGCGTGTTCCGGCTGCTGGAGTCGGTCCTGGAATCAGGGCCCGAGAAGGCGACCGCGGACGACGGAACCCCAGTGTTCATCGCGGCCGATGAGCCCGGGCACGCCCGCCTTCCCGTGCCGGACGACGAGTTGGTGGCCTCAGCACTGTGTCTGCACCAGGCCGTCGCTCCCGCGGAGGTGGTCGTCGTCAGCCGCGACATCGGCGTACGGACCCGCGCCCGCGCCTGGGGGCTGCCGGCACTGCCCCTGCCCGACACGTACCTAATCGAGGGAGGCGAACTTC
The DNA here is from genome assembly GCF_029894425.1 of Streptomyces sp. SAI-127. Lineage (NCBI taxonomy): Bacteria > Bacillati > Actinomycetota > Actinomycetes > Kitasatosporales > Streptomycetaceae > Streptomyces > Streptomyces sp. SAI-127. Next base: position 378,195 of record NZ_JARXYJ010000002.1, on the reverse strand, counting down.
GCCGGCAGGAGCTGGAGCAGGCAGCCGCCGAGCTCGTGCCGGACGTAGGCGTACCGCAGCAGCCCGAACCTAAGGACTCCGGCGCACACTCCCCCGACTCGGCGGCACGTCAGGCAGGGAACGGCTCGTGAACGAACAGGACGGGCAGGGTCGCCAGGAGCGTGCGGACGCGGTGGACCGCGAGATGGCCGCACGCCTGCTGCCCGACGCCGTTGTACGGGCGCTGGGCAGCTGGTGGGAGACGAATGCGGCTGCTTTCGCGGACGGGACAGCCGGCGCGCACACCGTCCGCTACACGCCCGGCCGGTGGGCGCAGATCACTCCGTGGCCGGAGGCGCTGGCGCCCACCTCCGCAGGCGGTGACGCTCCGGTCAGCCGGGCGGAGGTGGCCTCGGCCGTCGCCGACGCGCTACGGCGGGAGGCGTTCCAGGAGGCACTGGTCGCGACGTATGTGTGGGGCAAGGGCAAGCGCGGCACTCCCGGCGGCAGCGGCCCGGCCACCCTGCACAAGATCCTGGCCTTCGACAGCCTCGACACGGCGCTGGCCACCGCGGTCACCGCACTGCGCGAGCACGGTGCACCACAGGCGTACGCCGCACTCCACCGGCAAGTTCCCGGGCTCGGCCCAGCCTTCTTCACCAAGTTCCTCTACTTCACCGGCATCGCGCTGCCGCCCGCCCACGGCCCGCGTCCACTCATCCTCGACCGCGTGCTGTCCAGGCGCCTGAGGTGGATGGCCGCCGCGGTCGGCCGCGAGAGCCGCCACGATGTGGACGGCTCGGTCGCCGCCTGGGTCTGGTCGGACAGCAACTGGTCGCCCCACCGCTACCAGGTCTACCTCTCCTTCATGCACGCCGCCGCCAACCAGCTGGCCGGAGGCGACAGCTGGCCGTCCGGTGCAGCACCCGACCTGCTCGAATGCGCGTTGTTCACCACCAGTTGGGAGACATCCGGCTGACGGCACGCTGTGCCGGGGCGTGTCGAACCACCAGTCCTCGCCGCCCCACATCGGGTGCCCTTGGAGCAGCCGCCTGGCCAACAGCTCGCTCGCCTCGGGAGCCCCTGCAGCAACGAGCGCCTGGACGACGGCGGCCACCGCGTCCTCCGAGACCGCCGTGTCGCCCAGAACGGGCAGCAGGAGAAGGAGCCGGGCATGGGGGTCGGTGATGCCAACAGCGGCCGCTGGCGCCTCCACCAGTGCGGAGAGCTCGGGCCAGCACAGCCCCGGGCCAATGCGGTCCTGATCGTCACTGGCCAGGACGAGATCCTGGCTCCAGTCGGGATGTGTGAGGAAGTAGTCCGTGGTTGTGAACTCCTCGCCGCTGTTGAAGTGCACGACGATCGCGAAGCCGTCGGCCAGCGGCACCGTGAACATGGGCCACGCCGACGGGTCGTGGAGCGTGTCCAGCATGGCGTCCGCGTCGCCCGCGTCCGATCCGAAGGCTTCCGGCGCGAACCCCTCAGCCAGGTCCGCCAAGTACGCGGGCCAGAAGCCCGGCTCATTCAGCAGCGCGTGCCCGTCCACGACGGGCGACGAGGAGTACCAGTGCCGTGCCATCACCATGCCGGGATTCTCTCCAAGCCCAGTCGGGACTGTTCGAAGACCCCGACCCTCACGGCCAACCGACTTGATGGCAGAGCAACGTGAGGTGTCTTCGCCGTGGGCAGCCGCAGCTCCCTCAGCTCCGCATCCGAGGTCCAACCACCTGGTCCTTGGCGTACTCACTGCCCATGTCCTCCAAGTGGTACTGGTGGAACTGGATCGAGTTGTTCTCGGTCGCGGACGCAAGGTGGATCGGTACCGTGCCGTTAGCTGAACTAAGCGAGAAATATTCGCTGGTCAGAGGCGGTATCTGCTAGCTTCCCGGCCATGCTTGAGACGGATGATGTTGCGCGCGACCTAGCGGGCTTCGTGCTGCCGGGGACCGGTGCAGTTCAGCTGGGGATGGTCACCAGTACGCGACCTCGGCCGCCGGCGTCGATACGGTCGTGGGCTTGGGCGATCTTTTCGAGCGGGTGCAGGTCGCCGATGGCGACGGTCAGCATGCCGACCGCGGCTGCGGCGGTGATGTCGCGCGCCGCCTGCCGTTTTGCCGCAACGGGGAAGTCGTCGCTGCCGAGCATGCGCAGCGTGACGTTGTTGAACAGCAGGGGCCAGAAGGGAAGTCGGGGCCGATCGTCCCTGGTGGCGTAGGCAGCGATAACCGCGCCGTTCTCGACGACGGCGTTGTCCAGGTCCACGTTGTCGGACAGGGCCACTTCGACGATTCGGTGCACCCCGTTGGGAGCGTGTGCGCGGATCGCGGTGACGGGGTCGTCCGCGTCGAGCGCCACGGCGTGGGTGACCACGGCGGGGTCGACGCGGTCCAGGTCGCTGCCGTGCCGCACGGTTCCGATCACCGTCGCGCCGCCCCACCGGGCGAGCTGCGCGGCCAGGGAGCCGACGCCGCCGAGCACCCCGTGCACGAGCACGAGGCGTCCGTCGACGGGGCCGTCACTGAACACGGTGCGGTGGGCGGTGATTCCGGGGATACCCAGACTGGCGCCGAGTTCGTCGCTGAGGTGGTCGGGCAGCGGGACGGCCAGATCCGCGGGTACCACAGTGAACTGGGCGGCGGTGCCGGAGGGGCGGTAGGACTGGGCGCCGTACACCCAGACCCGCTGTCCGACGCGGCGGGCGTCGACCCCGTCGCCCACGGTGTCGATGACTCCGGCGGCGTCGCTGTGCGGGATCACCCGCGGGTGCGGCATTGAGGAGCCGAGCCAGCCGCGCCGCTTCTTGGTGTCGCCGGGATTGACGCCCGACACGTTGACGCGGACGCGGGCCTCGCCGGGGCCGGGGGTGGGGTCGGGCAGGTCCCCAACGTGCAGGACATCGGCGGCAGGGCCCTGTTCGTCGTACCAGGACGCAAGCATGGACGGGTACCTCCGTGGGCGGTCAGCTTGCAGGTTCGTCGAGCGGGAAGGAAGCGTTCTCGGTGGGCTCGCCGCCATCCAGAACACTGTGCAGCCAGGCGCGTTCGGCGCTGCTGATGGCGCGGGCGGTGAGCAGCATGCCGCGCCGGTAGGGGTCCGGGACCTCCTCGGCTCGCAGCGGCCTGTCACCGGAGTAGAAGAAACTCGCCGGCTCCTCCAGGAACTGCAGCCGTCTGCGCAGCACCGCGTGTTGTTCGGACACGTCGGGCAGGTGGGAGAGGAACGCCAGGACGGTGAAGAAGCGGGTGAAGTCGGTGATCTCATGGTCGGCCGGCTTGCGCAGCCGTTTCAGCAGCTCAGTGCGCCCGGCGTCGGTCAGGCTCAGTAGGTACCGCGCTGCGCCCGCACCTGGGTCGGCGCACCGCTCCAGCAGGTCCGCCTTGGCGAGGCGGTTGATCGCCGGATACAGGCTGCCGTCGCTGACCGGCCGCGTGTACCCGGTCAACTGCGAGACCCGGCGGCGTAGCTCGTGTCCGGGCAGGGAGCCCTCGGCCAGGAAGCCCAGTATCGCTAGTTCCAGCATGCCCCCACTATCCCACAGTCACATCGAATCGATGCATACATCGATTCGATGTTAGCGTGGAGGCCGGATCGCCACCGACCACCCTGAAAGGTGGAGAATGATGCCGCCGGAATCTGTCGAGTCTGTAATGAACCGCTTCGTCGAGTTCATCAACACGGCCAACGAGGACCTTGCCCGCGAGGTCATTTCTCCCGACGCAGTGTTTCACGCACCGAGTCACCCGGAACCGCTTCGAGGCCCCGAGGGCTACATGGAAGTCATCGGGATGATGCGCAGCGGACTCCCGGACGTCCAGTGGACCCTGGAAGAGATGGTCAGGGAAGGCGACACGGTGGCTGCGCGGTTCACCATGCGCGGCACGCACGAGGGCGAATTCTTCGGGATCCCTGCGAGCGGCAACAAGGTCTCGGTGCAGGCCATGAACTTCTACTACCTTGCCCACGGCCGGATCGTCGGCGAACGAGGCCAGCCCGACCTCCTCGGAGTCCTGCAGCAGATCGGTGCCGTACCGGCGCCGTGAAGCAGGTATGGAGCGCATACCTTCGGCGCGGCTGCCTGCCTCGGAAGGAGGGAGGGGTCCTGTTGGGTGGCAAGCAATCGGCTCCGGCGGTGACCAGGCCGACATCGTCGATGTCTTCCATCATCGGGTCTGTCCTTCGTGGACACCCCGGCCGTCAGGCCGGGGAGGGATTGAAGCTCTTGCGGAGCAGGGCAGGGGAAGCCGGTTCGCCGCCAGGGCGGACCGGCGTCCACCGTCCATGGAGCAGGTGAAGATCAGCCGTAGCCGGTCGTCGTCGAGCGCGCCGACGGCGTCGTCGGTCACGGGAGGATGCTCCTGCCCGTCCAGGCGGACGAGTTCGGCCAGGCGTGCGGCGCGGTCGGCGAGCGACCGGTCGCGGCGAAGGCGGTCGACGGCGCGGCGGCGGGCCGCGACGGTGATCCATGCTCCGGCCCGGTCCGGTACGCCGTCGCGACGCCAGGCGGTGAGGGCGGCGGCGAAGGCCTCCTGGAGCGCGTCCTCGGCGAGCTGGAAGTCGCCGCCCAACTGGCGGATGAGGGTGGCCAGGACGGCCGTCCGCTCGGTGCGGAACACCCGGTCGACTGCGGCGGCCGCGGCGTCGTCCGACTCCGGCCGGGTCCCGTCGCGGCCGCTCACGTCCGGTCGAGCGCCGGGATATCGGCGCGGTCCACGACGGGCCGCACCTCGACGGAGCCGCGCCGCGCGGTCGGCATCCGGGCCGCGTATGTCAGCGCCTGGTCCAGGTCGACGCAGTCGAGCAGGTAATAGCCGACGAGGACCTCCTTGGTGGTGGCGAACGGCCCGTCGGTCAGTTCCACCTCCCCGTCACGCACGCGCACCGTCGTCGCGCTGTCCGCGGGGTGCAGCGGACGGTTGGCGACGAGCACCCCCGCCTCGCGGAGACTTTCGGTGACCTCCTGCCACAACGACATCTCCGCCCATCGGCTGCGGGGATCCACCTCCTCGGCCTCGTCGGCCCCGGACGCGTACAGCAGCACCATGTATTCGGGCATTCCGTCTCCCTCTCGCTCGACCGTCGTCCCCGGGCCCGGGCACACGGCTCCTCACCCAACCGTCGCCGCCCCCGCCAATTTTGGACATGCCATCGCCGCCCCATCAGTCGGCAACAGCCGCAGGACCCGACCGCCGGGGCGCAGAGTATGCCTTCCGGGGTACGACGCCCTCTTGAGCCCGTGAGTTCTGTGCCGGTGGAAGCGAGCCACGCGCTCTTCGCCGTCCTCGGCCGTCCCGGACCGGTGAAACGGCGACCGCCGACAGGTCTGTATCACCAAGACCTGATCGGAAGGACCGAACATGACCCTCGCCCCGCCTCCCAAGGCACCGGCATCACTGCCGTGGGTACTGGTACTGACCGCGGTCGCCGCCCTCGTGGTGGCCCTCGACCAACTCGTGGTCGCCACCGCGCTCCAAACGATCCACCACGACCTGGGCGCCTCGATGACGAGCCTGGAATGGACCGTCAACGCGTTCAGTCTCAGCTTCGCCGCACTCATGATCCCCGGCGCCGAACTCGGCGACCGGATCGGCCGCAAGCGGACATACATTCTCGGCCTGGTCGTCTTCGCGCTCGCCTCGGCCGCATGCGCCCTGGCGCCGAACATCGGACTGCTGATCGCCGCCCGCGTCCTCCAGGGCGCCGGTGGCGCCATGATCTCGCCGGCGGCACTGGCGCTCCTGACCGCGGCCGCGCCGCCGCACAAGCGCGGCTCTGTCATGGGCATCTACGCTGCCGTGATGGGTCTCGCCGTCGTCGGCGGCCCGCTCGTCGGCGGAGCCGTCACCCAGGGCCTGGCCTGGCAGTGGATCTTCTGGATCAACGTGCCTGTCATCGCCGCGGTCATCCCGTTCGCGGCGGCCAAGCTCACCGAGATGAAGGGAAAGCCCGTCGCCATCGACTACATGGGCATCCTTCTCGTCGCGGCCTCGATGTTCGGCCTGGTGTGGGCGCTGGTTCGCTCCGGCCCGGCGGGCTGGGCCAGCGGGGAGGTTCTCGGCTCCCTGGTCGGCGGCCTCGCGCTGCTCGCCGCGTTCGTCGGCTGGGAGCGGCGCGTCACGGAGCCGATGCTTCCGATGCGCCTGTTCCGCGTCCCCGCCTTCGCCGCCGGCAACCTCTCGACCCTCCTGCTGACCGCGTCCCTGTTCAGCACGGTCTTCTTCCTGGCCCAATACCTCCAGATCTCGCTCGGCTACTCGCCTCTGGGCGCCGGGGTCAGGTTCCTGCCGTGGACGGTGCCGCTGTTCTTCGTCGCCCCCCTCGCCGGCCGGCTGCAGGACCGTATCGGCCCGCGCTGGCTGATCTCGTCGGGGCTGTTCCTTCAGGGTGCGGGACTGGTGTGGCTGGGCGTCAACGCCCACCACCACGACTCCTACGCGTCCTCGGTCGCCGCGCTGATCATCTCGGGCATCGGGACGTCGATGGCCATGCCCGCCCAGCAGAGCGCGGTGATGACGTCGGTGCCGCCGCAGTCGATGGGCAAGGCCGGCGGCACCTTCAGCACGGTGCGCCAACTCGGCGGCCCTGGGCATCGCCGTCCTCGCCGCGGTCTTCGCGGCCCACGGCAGCGACCGGTCGCCTGAGCAGTTCGCGGACGGCTTCTCGGCGGCCATCATCACGTCCGCGGTGCTCGCTTTCGTCGGGGCCGCCTCGGGCATCCTCGCCCCGGGTCGCACGCCCAGCGCGCGGCGGGCCGCGCAACACCCGGTCGCTCACACCTCCCAGGAGGAACTCGGTGTCCGCTGAGAGCCGCCGCACGGGCGAGGAGTTCACCCGCCTCGCCGACCCGTATCAACAGGAACTGCTCGCGCACTGCTACCGCATGCTCGGGTCGTTCCAGGACGCCGAGGACCTCGTGCAGGAGACGCTGATCCGGGCCTGGCGCGGATACGACAAGTTCGACGAACGATCGTCGCTGCGCACCTGGCTGTACCGGATCGCGACCAACGCCTGCCTGACCGCCCTGCAGAGCAACCACCGACGCGTCCTGCCCTCCGGCCTGGGCGCCGCGACGGAGACTCCGGAGACGGCCGACCTGTCGCGGGCGGATGCGCTGCCGTGGCTCGGGCCGATCCCCACGCACCGACTCGGCGACCCGCAGGACGACCCCGCCGGCATCGCGGCGCTCCGCGACAGCACCCGGCTCGCACTCATCGCCGCCTTTCAACGGCTGCCCGCCCGGCAGCGCGCCGTCCTGATCCTGGTCGACGTGGTCACCTTCCGTCCCGCCGAGGCAGCCGAATTCCTCGGGATCACCGTCACCGCCGCCCGCAGTCTTCTTCAGCGCGCCCGCGAGACACTGGCCCAGGACATGCCCGACGAGGAGGACACGGCGTCGAACTCCACGGCCGACGCGGCACTCGACGAGAAGATCATGCGGCAGTACCTGCGCGCTTTCGAGACTTCGGACACCGCCGCTCTGGCGGAACTGCTGCGCTCGGACATCGAGTACGAGATGCCGCCGATCCCGACCTGGTTCCTCGGCCGCGCGGCCGTCGTCGACCACCTGAGCCGCCGGGCGTTCACCCGACCGCACCGGTCCCTCGCCACCTCCGCCAACGGCTGCCCGGCAGTGGCAACCTACAGCCCGGCGAAAAACGGCTCGTTCGTCCCGCACGGCATCCACGTGCTGGAGATCCGAAACGGCCTGATCGCACGGATCGTGGTCTTCCTCGACGGTGCGCTGTTCCCGTCGTTCAGCCTCCCCGCCTCACTCTCCGGTTCCCCAGCACCGTGAGCGGCCCGCCGCACCCGCCGGCCCTGGCGACACGGTGAGGGCGGGCCCCACCCCGGGGATCGCCTGCGCGATGGCAGCTGCCGCGTGCCGGTCGAGCAGGTCGGCCGGAACGTCGGTGTCTGGAAGGAACTGGCCGCGGCCCATCGCGTCACGGACGCGGCCGTCCGCGACGGCATGGCGGAGCGCTTCGCCGCCCTCGGTGCCAATCCCACCCGGAGGACGTCGTCGAGATGAACCGCGGCGCCCACCGGTGACCACGCCTGTCGTCGACCCGCGGCGCACACCCCGTACGAGAAGTGCCCCACATCCCCTCTCGTGCGGCGCCGCGGCCGCGTTCCACGCACGCCGGGGCGGAGTGAGCGGAAGATCCGTCCGCTTTTCTCGCCTCGTCTGAAAGAGCGACCATGACGAGCCAACAGATGCTCCTGTGAACGCAGTTCACCATTAGCTACGGCCGTGCCCCTCGCCGATCTTCAGGAGCAGTGCCGCCGGCGCCGGTCATGTTCGAGGCCATGCTGAAGGGCTGGGCCCGACAGCAACGCAGCCGCCAGCTCGCCAAGAAGACCGTCGGTGACACGAGGGTTTTCCAACCTGCTCCAGGTCGCGTAGGCGTCCACTCGTCCGGACGGTCATTGTTAGTGGACGGCGTCGACACGGAGCCTTCGCTGGTCGGCTTCAGGGTCGTTTGCCGGTATTTTCGCGCTCACCCGACGTGAGGCGGAGAGGCCGGTGAAGACGACGGACGCGGATGTCTCGTTCGCTCCCGTCATGCGTGCCCTGACCGTTGTCGTGGGCGCGGGGTCGTTCGGGCTGGGGGCGTGTGCGGTCTTCGTGACGCAGAACGGGTCCGGCGCGGCGGCTTTGATCGTTTTCGGGGGCGTTTTGCTGCTCCTCGCCCTGCTGGGAAGTCGGATCGACAGTCTCGAATTCGCGGGGGCCACCCTGAGACTGCGGGCCGCCGCAGCGCAGCGGTTCGCGTTGGCGGAGGAGTCCGAACGCCAGGGCGACGTCGTCACGGCTCGCGCTCTGCGTGCAGAGGCGAGGACCTTGCTGGAGGCCGCGGGGCCCGTCGCCGCCGAGTACGGCGCAGTGCGCGCTTCGATGCGTCCCGGCCCCTCGCGTACCCGGGCCTTGGAAGAGGTGATCGCCCGTGCGCGACACATGGCGCACGAGCAGTCTTTCGAATCAATCGAGGTCTTGCGCTGGTTGCGGCATGGAACGGACGAGGAGCGCATCACTGCCTTGGCAATGATGCAGGCCAGCCCTGACCTGCGGGACTTCGACGCTGTCCTTGCCGTCATCGCGCAGCCGCGAACCCCCTTCGAGCAATACCACGCCATAAGGCTCGCGGTGCAGATGGCCGACACCCTCAACGCGGAGCAGGCAGGGCGGCTGGCTGCGGCGGTCAGGGCTTTGAGAGGCGTTCGCTTCCGGCGAGACTCCGATCGCAGTCGCCTTCGGGAGGAGATCCTGCGGAAGGTGCGCGGGGACTCACGGGAGCGATGGCCGCGTTCCATAAGACAACGCCACGACGGATGAGTCCCCATGTCGCCGTTCGTCGAGGGTTCGGCGAAAAGCTGAGATTCCGGCACCCCGCTGTGCGGCCTGACTGAGTGGGGTCGTTGCTCAACTTGTCCGTGCCCTCGGCATGAGACGAGACGGGCGCACCCGCTACGCCTCCTGCGGTTGCCACCGGGATCAGGACCCGAGCAGGCCGCCCACAAGATCGAGGACGTGCGCATCGAACTGGCCCGCGCCGAAGACTCGCCGCCACCCTCCGCGCCCGGCTTGGACCACCCGGGCGCCCCGGCCTGAATCACCGGCCAACAACCAGCCCGCCCAGCGCGGACGCCGGGCTCCCAGGCGGCCGCTTTCATGGCGGCTTCACGCGGTGTCAGCTCGGACGCGGAACGTCAGCCCGTCCAGGCTGCTCAGATACCCTACGGCCGCGACGGCCGCATCTGACTGACTCCCATAAGTGAGCGTTTGGTTCTCCGTTGTCTGTTTCGTTTGGCTTAGCTGTCGCGCCAGTTGGTGGTGGTTTCGTGGGCGAGGCGGTGGGTCATGAGGTTGATGGCTGCGATTTGGATCATGGCTGCTGATCGGTGGGGGTGGGTTTCGTAGTCGCGGGCCAGGCGGCGGTGGTGCATGAGCCAGCCGAGGGTGCGTTCGATGACCCAGCGGCGGGGCTGGACGTGGAAGCCGCGGGTGGTGGGGTCGCGTTGGACGATTTCGAGGTCGATGCCGAGGTGGGCGGCTTCTTCGACGGCTTTGGTCTTGTAGCCGTTGTCGGCCCAGGCTTTGGTGATGGTGGGGTGGCGCTCGCGGACGTTGGTCAGGAGCTGGGTGCCGGCGGCGGAGTCGTGGACGCTGGCGGCGGTGACGGCGACGGCCAGCAGGAGGCCGAGGGTGTCGGTGGCGATGTGCCGCTTGCGTCCGATGATTTTCTTGGCGGGGTCGATGCCTTGGCTGGTCAGGTGGACGGTGGCGGAGGTTTTGATGCTCTGGCTGTCGATCAGGCAGGCGCTGGGCTCGCTGGTGCGGCCTTCGGCCTGGCGGACTTTGCCGCGTAATAGCCCGGTGAGCTGGTCGAAGATGCCGTCAGCTTCCCAGTGGGCGAAGTACCCGTAGACGGTCTGGTGGGGCGGGAAGTCGTGGGGCAGGTAGCGCCAGGGGATGCCGGTGCGGTCGACGTAGAGGATGGCGTTCATCAGGGCGCGCAGGTCGTGGGTGGGTTTGCGGATGCCGTTGCGGGCCTGGCGCCAGGCTTCGAGGGTGGGGCGGATGAGTTCCCAGCGGGCGTCGGACAGGTCGCTGGGGTAGGGCCGCGGGGGCTGCATGATGCCTGGGTATGCGGTGGCCGTCGGTCTGAGCAGGGCGTGTGCGGGGGTGCTGGGTGCACCGGGGCGTGCATTCTCAACTCGGTACGAACCGGTAGGTTCCTGAATGAGACAGGAGCTCTTACCAGGAAACCGGCGCATTACCGTTCTGCTGATTGCCGCAGAAGCGGCGTTTCCGGCGAATCACTTCGTTGGGCGCTCGATCTGGCTCCCGAAATTCGCCATGAACCATTCAATACCAGAACCAAACGCTCACTAAGACGTCGTCTCGTTGGTGAGGCGGCGGTGACAGATGAGAGTCGCGGCTATGCCGACGAAGCCAAGGAAGTGTTCTGCCGTGCGTTCGTAGCGGCGGTGGAGCCGGCGGCAGCCAGCAAGCCAGGACACGGTCCGCTCGACTACCCACCGGTGGTGGCCGAGTCGTTGCGAGGACTCGATGCCCTTGCGAGCGATTCGGTGGCGGATGCCGCGTTTGCGGAGCCAGCGGCGCAGGTGGACGTAGTCGTACCCCTTGTCCGCGTGGAGTTTCGCGGGCCGTCGCCGGCGTGATCCACGGCGAGAACGGATCGGCGGGATCCCGCGCACGATCGGCTCTAGGCCGCGGCTGTCGTGCATGTGGGCGCCCGAGATGCCCAGCGAGAGAGGCAGTCCGTTCGGGTCGGTAATCAGGTGAATCTTCGATCCGAGTTTGCCGCGGTCGGTCGGGTTCGGTCCGGTCAGCGGCCCCCTTTTACCGCCCGCGGGCCCACTGAGTCGATCGCACACCCCGACCAGTCCAGTTCCCCGCGGGCACCCAGTTCATCGAGCACCAGGCGGTGGAGCTTGGCCCAAACGCGGGCTTCGGTCCAGCGTGTGAATCGGCGGTGGGCGCGGGCTGCCATTACGCTCCGAACTGGGGTGGGAGCTGCCGCCACCGCCATGTGCATCCGGACGTGGCAACGAACAAAATCGCGGCCAGGACTCCGAGGTCGTCAGCCCTCCGACGTCCGCCGCCTTGTGGACGTACGGCGCCTCGGGCATCACGTGAAGGAAAAGTTCCCACAACCTGTCTGGCACCAACTGCCGCACCATCTCCATGCCATGACAACGAAGAGCCCGGCCAACCGTCGACAGGAGGGGTGCACGATGCTGACACGAACGATCCCCGGCAAGCGCTTCGAGGAGCCACGACCGCCATGATCGACTACCTGCAGGCAGTCTTCGCCATGCTCGGCCCGGAGAGAAACGCCACGCAGACCCTGCGGCCTGGGTCAGCCCGGAAGAGGAACTCGGCAGGACGTTTCCGGCGGACTACAAACAGATCGTTGACGCCCATGCACCGGTGCAGATCAACGGGCACCTCACTCTGTCCCACCCCGCCTCAGAGTGGTGGAACCTGGGCGACGGGATCCGCTCGGCATCAGAAGCGTGGGCCGAGAGCAAATGGGAGTCCTCCATCACTGGGCCGGACGATGGTCCTCGCGTCTTCTGTCAACTCCCCCAGCTCAGTTTCGGAACCGCCGAGGGCCTCATGCCCATCGCCGCCACCGATCAAGGAGCTGCGGTCTTCGTAGCCCCGTCGGTCCACGGGTTCTCCGACGGTGTGGTGGTGCAAGGGGCAGAGGGCGACTGGGTCGGACACCCCATGACCTTCGCCGAGTGGCTGTACCGCTACCTCATCGGCGAAGAGACGGCCGGCTGGGACAGCACAGCCTTCTACCCCGGCCCAGTGTGGCTGGAGTACCCACCCGCAGGACCAGGCCAACCTGCTCGCGAGGCATACGGCCCAGACCGCGGCATGTAGTGCACCAACCGAGACGACGTCCAAAGATCAGACCGGAGAACATCAGGGCATTCGTGCCGAAGAAGCGGAACTCCCAGGACGGGCTTGGCACGACGTGGAAGTAGAACACCCCGATCACGCAGGCGCTCCCAGCAGCAAACCTGCGATCCCGTAGATGCGCGGGCGGGTGACACGACGGCGCACCCAGGGCAGTGTCCAGCCCGTGCGCATCGACACCATGCCCAGGGTGACCGCCAGCAGGCCGCCCAGGACCATGCCACTTCCACTTCCCACGACCCATTCCATGAGCCCCTCTCCCATCGCCTGAGCTCGCCCGCACCTCGCGAAATCGCCTGCTGATCATTCACACTGAGAAGATCAGCACCAGGTACGCCAATCAAGTGGTGTCCGGGTCTCTCGGGGCAACGACGCAGACGCACCGCGGTCCATCCTCTACAACGCGTCTTCAGTCCAGTTGTCCGCTCGGCGATCCATTTAGATCCCACAGTTCTGAGTATCAGAACCAACAGCTGTTGGATTTCTAGATCGGCGATTTCTAGAGTGAGCACGCGACGTCGCACTGCACCGCGCACTCGCCAAGGGGTCCGGGAGGAGGAAACTCATGCAGCATCGCACTCTCGTCGGCCGGACCATCTCCGTGATCGGGCCCAGCCCGCCGGTTCGGCGTCGACGCGATCCGTCCCTACCGGTTCCATCGTCCGAGCCCGCCGTCCCGGTGGGTGCAATACGGGAGTTGCTCGACGGGGGCGTCGTCGTGATGGCCGGCATGTCAAACGCCGGTGTCTCGCAGATCGACGTAGCCCGCGAACTGCTCGGCGGTCGGCTCGTGTCGGTGCAGGACCAGTTTTCGCCCGCCTTCCGCTCCAGCCGGGGAGAACTCGAGCAGTGGCGCCAAGCTCGGCCTCTCCTTCCTGCCCTGGAGCCCGCTCGGCGTATCGCGAACGTGAAGGAGCCCGCGGCCGCCCGCTCCGCAAGCATCCGCGACTCCGCAGCCGGATCCGATCTCGAACCCACGGCTGACCAGTTCGCACTTTCTTCCGTCTGAAACGTTCAAGTCACAGCGAGAGAAGCACATGAAGACCTTCATTCTGCCCGGCACCAACATGGTGGTCCCCAACGTCGTCCTTGGCCTGATGCGCATCGAGAACATGACCGACGAGGCGGTGCGCAGGCTGGTGAACACTGCGCGCGACGCCGGCATCACGTTCCTCGATCACGCCGACGTCTATGGCTCGGACGACCACGGTTGCGAGCGTCGTTTCGCTGAAGCCATGAAGCTCAGCTCGTCGGAGCGTGAGCAGTTCGTCATTCAGTCGAAGGCCGGCATCGTCAAGGACGGGCCGTACTTCGACTTCTCTCACCACCACATCATCGAGTCCGTGAACGGTTCACTCCAGGCACTGGGCACGGACTATCTCGACATCCTGCTGCTGCACCGTCCCGACGCTCTCGTCGAGCCGGAAGAAGTGGCCCGCGCCTTCGATGAGCTGTCGGCGGCAGGCAAAGTGCGTGCTTTCGGCGTCTCCAACCAGACCCCCCGACAGCTCGACCTGCTGCGCAAGTACGTAACCCAACCGATCGTGGCGAACCAGCTGCAACTGTCGATCACTCACGCGCCGATGATCGCGCAGGGCGTAGCCGCGAATATGCAGAACCTCGATCAGTCGGTCGTACGTGATGACGGAATCGTCGACTACTGCCGCCTGCACGACATCACCATCCAGGCATGGTCGCCTTTCCAGGCCGGATTCTTCGACGGCCCGTTCCTCGGTTCCGAACGCTTCCCCGAGTTGAACGCGGTGATCGACCGGCTGAGCGACAAGTACGGCGTGCCGGCCGAGGCGATCGCGGTCGCCTGGATCACGCGCCATCCCGCGCAGATGCAGGTCGTGCTCGGCACGACCACGCCAGAACGCGTCACGGCCGCCGCGCTCGGTTCGGACCTCCCGCTCACTCGATCCGAATGGTACGAACTGTTCCGCGCCGCCGGATACAGGGTGCCCTAGCCTCTACCCCTTCCTGATGAACTTTCCGTTCGGTTGCGGGGAAACTGCAGGCGGAGCCATGTAGTCGATCGGCCCAGCACTCACCGGGTGCTGGTTCGTCTTCCGGCCCCTGTCTTCGGTTGGTTGTTCGGTCGGGAATGGTTCGTCGAGGCCCGGCGTCCGGACCCGTCCAAGGCCTTCGCTGGCATCTTCCAGTCGGCCTCATAGCGTCGTGTTCGTTCGGCCGATGGGGCCTGCCCGGGCGGATCGGGGAGATGGACGACGCGCTGTCGGAGATCTTGTGACGGATGCGCGGTCATGGGCTGTGGAGGATGCGTGTGCGGAGAAACGGCTTCGGGCTGACGACCTTCGTCGCCGGGCTGGTCCTCATCCCGTTCTCGGTGCTGGGGTTCGTCGCCGGCAAGCTCACGCCGCGGGTCCGGACGCGGATCGCCGACCCCCTGCTCCTGGCCGGCAGCGCCGTCGTGGTCGGCGGCGGGTTCGCGCTGTTCGCGGCGGCCCGGTCGGACCTGGCCGAACTGTTCGCGGCGATGGGCGTGCTCGGCTTCGGCGTCGGCGGCTTCTCGGCCGCGATGCCCGGCGTCATCCTGGCCGTCACCCCCAAGAGCGAGACGTCGAACGCCATGAGCTTCAACTACGTCGTCCGCAGCGTCGGGTACTCCCTGGGCAGCGCCATCGGCGGCCTGATCCTCGCCGCGGGCACCGGCCCCGGCCACCTCTTCCCCGACGACAGCGCCTACACCACCGCGGCGCTGGTCGGCATCGGCGCCATGGCGATCACGACGCTGACAAGCCTCGCTCTCGCCCGCCGACGCTCGTCCGAGACCAACCCGTAAGTCAGATGCACTCATCCCAACACTGGAGGTTCCATGCCCAAGGGCTACTGGGTCAGCGCCTACCGCACCATTTCAGACCCTGAGAAGCTGGCTGCTTACAACAAGCTGGCCGCTCTGGCCGTCGAGGCCGGGGGCGGTCGGACCTTCGTCCGTGGCGGTCGGGTTGTGGCGTATGACGCCGGAATCGCCGAGCGCACCGTCCTGGTCGAGTTCGACAGCTTCGAGCAGGCCGTCGCGGCGCGCGAGAGTGCGGCCTACCAGGAGGCGTTGGTCGCCCTCTCCGACGGCGTCGAGCGCGACTTCCGCATCGTCGAGGGCATCGACTGACCGAGGTCCAGTCGGCTGGAGCCGCGTTGTCGGCGATGCGGCTCCAGTCGGCCCGCGGTGTCAGTGGGACAGCGCCAGCAGCGCGGACACCGTCTTCCCACCCGGTCGGGTGCTGACCTCCACGTCCTCGGACAGCTCCCGCACCAGTTGCCAGCCGAACCCGCCCGGCTCGCCTACGCTGCTCCGCCGCAGCGTGGGGGCAGTTGAACTTGCGTCTTCCACTGTCACCGTCACCGTTCCCGGACCGGCCACCAGGCGGAACTGGGTCACTCCGCCGGCATGCCGCACCGCATTGGTGACCAGCTCTGACACCACCAACAGCACCGCATCCGTAGCGACTCCGGCGGGTGCGGCCACTGCGGACAAGAACCCGCGTGTTACCTCCCTCGCCCGCTCCGCGGTCTGCGGGCTGGCCCCGTGCAGGGCCTTATGGTCTTCCTCGTCTTCCTCGGTCGGGTGCACGATCACAATCCTCCGTGGGATGGATACTCAAGACCCCTCTTCGCCTGCCCCGAGAAAC
Organism: Streptomyces sp. SAI-127; assembly: GCF_029894425.1. Lineage (NCBI taxonomy): Bacteria > Bacillati > Actinomycetota > Actinomycetes > Kitasatosporales > Streptomycetaceae > Streptomyces > Streptomyces sp. SAI-127. The sequence continues at coordinate 362,112 of NZ_JARXYJ010000002.1, read as the reverse complement.
CCCAGCCATCCCGTGGGGCAGCCCGGATAGGCCGTTCGTGTTCAGCGTCTGCTCCGTGCATACCGCTGGTCCACGGACGTTGACGCCCCTCGATGACGGTGGCGGGGCGGCGAGTGGTGTGTCGTGCAGCAGTGCTTCCAAAGCGGTGCAGGCTGCGGTGAGACTGGCGTGGTCGAGCTTCGCAGCGGTGCTGGCGCCGCAGCTGCGCTCGGTCCGTTTGGCCCGCGGGCCGAGTTCCCGGCCCCGGGGGGTGACGGTGAGCTCCACGCGTCGGCGGTCGTTGGATGCGGCGCGTCGATCGTCCAGGCCGACGGCGACCAGCAGGCGTGCCGCGGAACAGGGCTGCCCATTCGCCGGACCGGTGGCCGTCGATCTCATCCCGGCGCAGGGGAACGAGGCCGGCCGTTTCCGGGTCCGCAGCCACATCGCCCCCAGAAGAGTCCGGAGCTGCTCCCTGGCTGACGGCCCTGCGTCCACGGTGTACCAAGTGGGCAGACCAGGGCGGACTGCGTGGTCCTCCGGAAGATCGGTCCCGTCAAGTCGCCCGCCCGTCTGCGGGTTGGCGATCACCTTCCAGGGGCATCAGGACTGGGCAGGACCCGTACCCAGGACACGGCGCGAGCCCCGGCGAGCGGCCAGGCCGCCAGCATGCCGGGTGCCCTAGGAGGGGAAGTGATCCGCCATGCGTACGCATCGGCGTACCCATCGGCGTTCCGTACGAGTGGAGTATCAGCTGTCCGACCAGGCCACCTCGGCCGCACGGGCGCGGAGGCTGACCTCCGCGTTTCTGGCCCGACCCCGCCACCGGATGGCGCCGGTGCACGCCGAGCAGATCGACGACGCGACGCTCATCGTGTCCGAACTGGTCGCCAACGCCACCCGGCACGGCCACGGTGGCTGCCGCCTGCGCCTGCGGGTAACCGATGAGCAGGTGACCGTCGAGGTCTCCGACGACAGCCCCGCCAGACCCCGCCTGCGGCCACCCGCGGCCGAAGCCGAAAGCGGGCGGGGCCTGGCCATGGTGCGGTGCCTGGCCGAGCACTTCGACGTCACCCCGGTCACCGGGGGCGGCAAGCGAGTACGTGCGATCCTGGCCATCTGATCTTCGCCCGCGACAGCGATTCGTCCTTCCCGGACCCGGCGGGCAAGCGTGGTGGAACTTCTGTCGGCAGGGCAGCCAGAGATTGAGCAGCAGAGAAGGCGGCCCTTCAGCGACCAGGAGCGGCCGCGCCGGCCGGGCCACTGTCCTCGGGGAAGCTCCCTTCCGGGCCGAAAGGGTGTTCCTCCCACAGGAGAACCTGCCAGCCCCGGTCGGGCGAGCCGGAGAGCACGATGACGCCGGTGTTGCCCAGTGGGTGGCTGGACGCGTACGCCACATCGACGTTGGCCGCTCGGGCTGCCACCCACGTCCGGATCATCGCGCCGTGGCTGACCATGCCCACTGTCTTCGCACCTGTTCCCGCTGCCTCGGCGACGACAGCGTCGAAACGGCCCAGGGCCTCCACGCCGTTCTCGCCGCCGGGCATCCTGCGGCCGGTCTCCCCTTCGGACCAGGCGAACGCGGTGGCGAGGTAGAGGGCGGCCGCGTCGTCGTCGCCACGCATTTCCAGGTCTCCGGCAGCCAGTTCCCTGATCCCGTCCCGGACCAGGACCTCCAGCCGCGTCGCGGCAGCCAGTGGAGCTGCGGTCAGCTGGGTGCGCACCAGTGTTGAGGCGTACAGGGCATCGATCTGCTCCGCCGCCAGAGCCTGCGGCAGCGCGGCAGCCTGCTCCTGCCCCAGCGGTGTCAGCGCCGGCCCCGGCGCCTCGGTGTCCAGCAGGTGCTTGAGGTTGGACGGAGTCTGGCCATGGCGTATGAGTAGCAGACGCATAGGGGATTACCTCCACAGGGCGGAACAGGTCGCGGTCCTTGCGGACATGTCTGCCCGTCGCGCCGCGGTCGGCTCGATCAAAGCGTAGAGGTGATGGCGTGGACCACGACTCGACATGAGCCTCACCGTCGCGATGGGCAAGCTGCTCGGCCACACTGCGGAACGGCCGCCAGAACACCGCACGTCCGTCACGGAACCGTGGCGGGTCCGCCCCCCGGGGAGCTGCACGAGGACAGCAAGACCGACCGCGGCGACAAGACCCCAGGATCGAAGTGCCGCCACCAGGACGGCGCTGCTGGACTGGGCTCTGCACATCGTCGAGGACATCGGACCGGACGTCCGCGACGCGTGGCGAGAATTCCGGCACTTGCACGCGGGCGGCCACCCCAGCCACCACCAGTACGACGGGCTGCCGCAGACCGAGCGGGGAAGCTCTTCCTCCAGGCCACGAGTGAAGAAGACACGAAACCGCCCGGCGACCCGGAGCGCCCGGGTCAGCTCGCGCGCAAGCGTGCGGGTGGACTTCACCGTCCACCGCAGCGGCGACATCGGATCACCCCGCACATCCGGCTCAACCAGCGCCAACAGTGCCGGCCGCAGCCCCGGATCCAGATCCGCGACCCTCCGACGGCCCCCGCCCGGACGCCGCACCCGCCCCAGAGGCTCCTCACCGGCCTCGAGTTCGAACACGCCCTTGCGGACCGTCGTCTCGCTGACCGCAGCGGCCTGTGCCACGGCTCGGACACCGCCGTGCCCCAGGTCCCGGGCCTCCGCAGCCATCAGCAGCCGTCGCTGCCGCTCGTCCAGATGCGGGAGCAACACCGCGAACTTCACGGCGAGTTGGTGACGAGTTTCATCCGGGATGGGCATACCACACCAAGGAGCGTCAGAACGGGAAGCATCACCTTGATCCCCTGCAAGCCCTTAGATGATCAATTCCAAGGGATGCTTGCAGGGGGTGTGGGGTGGGCGGCGGCCGAAGCCACCGCGAGGCGGTCAGGCGTCAGGGTCGACTTCGGGGTGCGTGAACCGCACGGGCTTGCCCAGCGACCGGGCGTAGGCGATTTCGGCTCGGGTGCTGTCTCCGATGTAAGCGCCGGCTACGAGCACCTCATCAGCGAGCCGGATCTTCGCCCGGTGCAGATCGTCGAGTCGAACCTTCAGCGCCTCGGCCTCGACAGGATCGGACCAGAGTTCGTGCGGCGACTTCATGTCACAGCCCGGTTTGCCGACAATCTTTCCGGCTTTGGTCTCCCGCAGATCGGCCTCGGCCATCTCGGTCATGAAGGGGGTGGAACCGCAGATCACGACGATACGCGGGAGGCTCAACAGCTTCTTCGCGTCGTCGAGCTTCTCCTCGGGGGTGAGCAGTTGCGGGTATGACACTGGTTCCTCCTGGTGGTGTCGTCCAAGGGGTGCCCGCGGAGACGAGAACGAGGGTGTTCAAGATCGCCTTATGGCGAACGATGCGGAAGCCTTGATTGGGACGGCTGACCTGGCGGCCTGCTCGATCTTCGCGCAGTAGGCCGCACGGGCTTCCTCGTCGATTTGCTTCTCGTTTTCGGCGCGCACCCCGGTCCGGCCGTCGAGGCCCTCGCGCAGGATGTCGGCGTGCCCGGCATGCCGGATGGACTCTCCGAGGACGTGGACCATGACGGCGAACAGGTTCGTGTTGGGACAAGGCTCCGGCCACCACGGCACGTGGCCGGGGGCGTCGAGGGGAAGCTCGTTGATCGTTGCGTCCGAGTGTTCCCATGTGCGCCGGTAGAACCCGATGATCTGATCGCGGGTTTCGTCCTGGGTCGCCCACAGATCGCTGCCGTGGGAGTGGTCCTGCCACCGGGGCAGCGGTTCCGGGGAAGGGCGGTCGAAGACCTCGCCGAAGTACCGGGCCTCGACGTTGGCCACGTGTTTGACCAGGCCGAGGAGGTTGGTCCCGGTCGCTGTCAAAGGTCGGCGGGCGTCGTATTCGGACAAGCCGTCGAGTTTCCAGAGCAGCGCCTCGCGGTCCCGCCGCAGTCTCCCGTGCAGGTTGTCCTTCGCGAATTCATCGATCATGCGGCATGAGCCTCTCTGTGTGCTGCTCGTGGTCTCAAGATCCCGTACATGGTCCGCAGCGGCTGGCAGAGCCGATGCTTCGGACTCCCAACCCAATGGGCTACCGGGATTGACTGTCTGTCGGAGAGACGTGGGGGTGAGAGTGGGGTGGGGTGCCTGGCGGTTCGCGGCCGGCCCGACCTGCGACGGTTATTACGCAGGAGAACTTCACGCATGCTGTTCGGTGCCGTTCTCCGATCCCGATGAGTAGTTCGGGACGGGGACCGGGGAGGTGGGCGGGTGCCAGGTGAGAATCCAGCTGGCGGTAAGCACCGCCGCGCCGCCTGCCAGGGCGATTGCGCCGCCTGTTCCGATGCCTGCGGCCACCAAGCCGAAGCAGGCCGGCCCGACGCCCTGCAACGTCATGCTGCCGGAGCCGAGCAGACCGAAGGCCTGGCCCTGGCCATCCTGCGGCAGGGCGTCCAGGAACGGCCGTTGCAGGCCGAGACCGGATGCGAATCCGGAGCCGCAGAGCAGCAGCAGACAGGAGGAGACGCCCACCCCGGGCTCGGCGGCGAAGCCGACCAGCGGCAGTCCCGTCAGCGCAATCAAGGGGACTACCAGTCGCTCCCGGGTGGGTGGCCGAAGCAGTCGACCCACCAGCAGGTCGCCGACAAGCATGCCGACCGGCAGACAGCCCATCAGCACCGCGTACCAGCCGGGCGCGAAGTGGCGTTCTCCCGCGTAGGCGACGATCAGACCTTCCGCGCCCGCTACGAACGCGGGCGGTAGCCACTGGGCCAGCATCAGTCGTCGTACCGTGTGTCCGCGCAGCAGCAGGCCCGCACCGTGCAGGCTGGCCCTAACGGCCCCGCCATCGCCCCGATCGCTGCCGGGCGTGCCGCCGAGCTCTCCCAGCTCCAGCCGGGGTAGCCGCATGCGGATAGCGAGCGCGCAGCCGAGGTAGAGGGCGGCGCTTACCGCGAGCGCCCGGTGCGGGCCGAGTACCGCGACGGCCGCACCTCCCAGCGCCAGACCGAACAATTGCGCGCCGGAGGCAGCGATGTTGTTCAGTGAACGGCCCAGTACATAGGCGTCGCCCTCCAGTGACTGCGCGACCAGCCGACTCGACGCGCCGTGAAACACCGGTGTGGCGAGGGCGACCAGCGCCACGACACCGAGGCTTGCCGCGATCGGCATCCGCACCAGGGCGAGCAGTAGGGCGGCGGCGCACGTCAAGGCGTAGCCGCCGGTGATGAGCGCGCGGGGCGGCAGTCGGTCGGCCAGCGAGCCCAGCAGCAGCGAGCCGAACAGCTGTGGGAGGAAGCCGATGCCGAAGGCCAGTGCGCTCAGCAGTGCGGAGCCGGTGGCCGAGAAGACCAGAACCGAGAACGTCGTGATCCGCAGCGCGTCCGCAGTGATCGCGACGGTACGGGTCGAGAAGAGCAGCCGGAAGCGTGGCTCGGCCAGCACCTCCCGGTAGGTGGCACGGTGGTTGCCCTGCGCGAGTTCGGCGGTTGGGGTCATGACGGCCAGCCTCGCCGTGCGGCCACGCCACTCACCAATGATTCGTCGCTGGACGAATCGGAACAGACGTCCCTCGGTAGCATGGCAGGGTGCTCCGCTTCGAAGTGTCCGTCGAGGACCTGCTGCGCAGCCGCTTCGCGCTCTCCCCCGCGATGGAGCTCTGCTTCCTGCTGCGCTCGCTCGCCGGGCAAGACCGGCCGCTGCCGCGAGCCTGGGCCACCCGGCTCCTGCCGGCCTTTGAACGGCTTCGCCGCGAGACCGAATTGAACGCTGCCCTCGCGCTGCACACGACACAATCCGGACCGAACTTCGTCGCCCCACCCCCGCGCGGCCTCAACCAGACCTGGGCAGACGACCTGGCCATGATCCGGGCCACACCGCTGGAAGCGGCCCGCCACGAAATCGCCACCAACGCGACCGGCCCGTCCGCCCGCGATCCCCGCGTACGCGCAGTGCTGGACTCGACGGACGCCGTCCCCAGGATCGCCGAGGCGATGGACCAGGCGTGGCACCAACTGCTCGCCCCGGACTGGCCGCAACTGCGCGCGATCTGTGAGCGCGACGTCGTGCACCGGGTGGGTGTGATCGGCGAACACGGATGGGTCACGACCATCGAGAGCCTGCACCCGAGCATCGCCTGGCAAGCCGGCGGCATCGAGATCGGTCACTTCCCCCACGTCGGAACAGTCCGCCTCGCCGGCGACGGGCTCCTGCTGATCCCTTCGGTCTTCGTCGGGAATATCGCCGCCCACCTGGAAGACCCCTGGCCCAGGACCTTGGTCTATCCCGCCCGCGGCACCGCCGCCTTGTGGGGCGAACAGCAGACCGTTCCGCAACCGGACGCGCTGACCGCTCTGGTCGGCCGGGCCCGAGCCCGGCTGCTGCTGGCGCTGGACGCCCCGGCCAGTACCAGCCACCTCGCCCGAAGCCTCGCCATGACACCCGGCGCGGTAGGAGACCACCTCGCCATCCTGCGAGGCGCGGGGCTGCTCGTCCGCGCCCGGTCCGGACGGTCGGTGCTCTACCGGCGCACCCCGCTCGGCGAGGCACTGGTCGCCGGTTCGGGCTGAGGGCTCGGATCAGCACTGTTTTTTTCAGGCGCCGCCAGCAGATGCGAACAGGCACAGTTCGGCCTCGGTGCCGGCGGTCAAGCGGCACCAGTGGAAGTACTGCAGACCGCGGAGCTTCGCGATCGCGGTGGAGGCCTTGATCTCGTCCACGCAGAGTGCCACGGTTCTCCTTCGGCCTGCTGAGCACCCTCCAGATTCGCCCACCGACCTCGGCTGCGGTTCCCAATCTGGGAAGCAAGTCCGAACCAGCACAGAGCATCCGGGCGCCGACGGCATTTCGTCACTGGGCATCGCTGCATCTCGTCGCTGACCCAGTCTTGGCATGTGTGGATGAGTTGCCGGGGGCCATGGCCGGCCGCTGCGCGCTGTTCGCTAGCATCCCTGCGCATGACGATGCTGGGGTGGCGACTGGGTGTCGTGGTGGTGCTGGCAGCGATCTGTGTCTCCGGTCCAGGACGCCCGGAGGTCATCCGTACGGCGTCGGACCTCGGCCCCCTCCCGGCCGACCGCTACGACTTCACGCCGCAGGACTACCAACGATCGCAGCGTGCATCGGCGTTGCTGGACCGGCAGTGCATGGCGGAGCATGGCCACCCGGACTTCCCACTCGACCCCCGCTACCCCAGCGACCCTTTCGTCATGACCGCGGTCAGCACCGACTATGGCGCCCTGGATCTCGCCACCGCCCGCCGCTGGGGCTACGGCTGGGACCCGGCAACGTCCCGGGATTCCCGGCCGAAGGGCCGCCGGATGACCAACGCCGAGTATGCGGATTTCCCCGCCTGCAACGCCGAGACGAACCGGCGGCTGATGCGCGGCATCGACCTCAAGCGGGACTGGCTCTACGCAAGTACACGGGCGATCGAGATCGACAAGGCGGTCAAGCGCGACCCGCGTCTCCGTGCGGCATGGGATGTGTGGTCCCGCTGTGTGGCAGAACAAGGATTCAAGCGCTATCCCGACCCCGTCGCGGCCTACACGGACCCCGCCTGGCAGCGGGGCAGTGACGGCAACACCCGCCATACGCAGCGGGAGCGGGCCACCGCCGCCGCGGACGTCACCTGCAAACGCCGCCACCATACAGCCGAGCTCTGGCACGCTGCACAGGCGCGGACGCAGGCCGTGGACATCGCACGGCACCGCGACCGCTACGCCGCCGGACTCCGGGCGCTGCAGACGTACCGATCCAACATCGCCGAGGTGCTGCGAAGGCTCGGCTAGCCGGCGCCGACGCACTGTGAGTCCCGCGAGAGTCGACGGATATGTGGCCACTGCTCAGCCGACTGGCCTTGAGCCCCACGCATCCCGTCACCCGGAGCATCGCATTTCGTCGGTTCCCCGCGTACGGCGGGAAGGACCAGTGTGCCGTCACCGTTCAGGGCGAGCCGGGAACCGAAGGACCTCATCAAGGCCCAGGACGAGCTTGAGGAGTACGAGGCGAGCTGAAAGCCTTCTCAAGAAGCAGCCCTGGTCCGTCGAGCCGCTGGCCGCGTGGACGACCCACGAGAACCACGTGCGTCCCTCTTCCCGCCCTGATTCCCCGGACTGGGACCCTGCGGACCAGCTGCGCATCGGCACGCTGCGCACGCGGGAACTCGAGCTCGCAGCTCTGATCGTCGGCCACCCGTTCTGGAACAGATCGCCGCGGAAGAACGAGCAAACGCCCGCACCAAGCTCAAGCACCGCCGTCAGCCGACAAAGAAGACCACAGCCGAGACCTCGCTGTCCCTGACAGCCATCGCATGACGGCGAACCGGTATGCAAGCGGGCTCTGGTGCTACGCGCGGGCCCGTGACCGAACGCCCCGTCGAGAACGTCGACAGCCGCCCCACGACGATCGGGCCCAGGCAGAGTGACGCCGTGGAGAACGCGCACTTTCGCCGGCCGCCGCCGTGCGGCCATGGAGCGGCCCCAGACACGCCCCCCGTTCCTGCCCCTCGAGGACGCAGACGTGGCGCCCGAAAACCGGTCGCGGCCGGGGCCCCGGCCGTGCCAGGCTCCAGCTACCGAAGGGGCGTAGCTCAGCCCGGCCAGAGCAGCGGATTCCAAACCCGCACGCCGCAGGTTCAAATCCTGCCGCCCCTGCACAGCGGAGCGGCCGGGGCCCCATGGGGCCCTGGCCGCTCACTCATGAGCCGACGGGCTGGGCCAGCGCGGAGACTTGCAGAACTCTCGAGCGCCGCGCAGCCTGGTGGTCAGGCGGCGCTGGGTCGCCCAGCTGTCGAGGCGCACGTCCAGGCGCCGCTCGAGGCGTTGATGACGAGGCGCGGCCTCACCTCGGTCATGACGGCGTCCAGGCGTGCGGCGTCCTGCAGATCAAGGTGGTACCAGGCAGCTTGGGAGGCGTTGCCGGGCCTGGTGGCATACGTGGCGGCCGTGGTCTGCTGGGCTGCGGTCGCCTGCCGTATCAACTCGGCACCCAGGAAACCGCTACCGCCGATGATCAGAGTGGTCATGGTGCGACACCGTAGATCTCCTTTGCCTCGGAGCTCGTACAGGATCTTGCGTGTCGGGGCTGGTCGGGCGTGGCTGGTGTGCCGTTCCGGCTGTGCGTGGTGCGTGAGCTGACGGCGGTGGACCGTGGACGACAGCCTTTGGGTGCGGTCAGGCCGATGCTGGGGCTGAGCGCCGCGTGGTGTGCATTGGGCTGGACGCCCGGGTCAAGAGGACTTGGACGGTCGACAACGAGATCATGAAGGGCCTGATCGGCCGGCATCCGGGGCCGTAGCCGGCTCTGGGACCGCCTCTCCTCGCGCAGCGATCAGCGGTCCGAGCAGCTGCGTGCCCGGCCCCACCCGCCCGCCGGGGCCGGGCAGTTGCGTCGTGTCGGCCACCGTGAGCGGCTCCCGGCAGGCGTCGCAGGCCACGACCGGCGTTGCCAGGTGCCCGCAGGCGTCGTGGCGGATCCGGGCGGGCGGCCCCGCGGGGCCTGCGTACCACTTGTCGCCCCAGGCCATCAGCGCGAGCAGGACGGGGTACAGCTCCCGGCCCTTCTCCGTGGCCACGTACTCCTCGCGCGGCGGCGCGGTCTGGTACCGCTCGCGCGTCAGTACGCCCTCCTCGACCAGCCGGGCCAGCCGCGCGGCGAGGATCTTGCGAGACAGGCCGAGGTCCTGGGCCAGTTCGTCGAAGCGGCGGAGGCCGACGAGGACGTCGCGCATGATCAGGGCCGTCCAGGCGTCGCCGAACAGATCGGTCGCGCGGGCGATCGAACACGCGACGCCGGAGAGGGGGGTACGGGTCACAAGGCCATCGTATCGGCGCCGGGTTCCCTCAGGGAACTCGTCGATGCTAGGTTCCCTAGGGATACCTGACCCGGAGCGTCGAGGGAGCCTGCCATGCCCACCGCCCCGCGCATAGAACTCGACTCGGCCGGGCCCGCGGCCGTCGACGGACGCCACATCCGGGCCCTGACCTTTCAGTCCGTACGCCTTCAGTACCTGCGGCAGGTGCTCTCGAAGGCGAGCCTCGCGGCTGCCGGCAGCCGGGCGCTCGTCATCGGCAGCGGGCGCGGCATTCTGGCCCGCGGCCTCGCCCGGCTCGGCTTCGAGGTCGTCGCCGCCGACCCGTCCCCCGCCGCGACGGCCCTCGCCCTTGACGCGGACGACGGGCTGGGCATCACCTACCTGACGACACCCGCAGAGCAACTCGACCTGCCGGACGGCTCCTTCGACCTCCTGTACTGCGCCGACACCCTCGAGATCACCGAACGGCCGGACGCGGTCCTCGCGGAGGCGGCGCGCGTGCTGCGCCCCGGCGGGGCCTTCGTCTACGACACGGTGAACCGCACCCCGGTGTCCCGCCTCATATACCTCGGCGCCTTCCAAGCCTTCCCGGGCACACGGATCATGCCCCGCGGCCGCTACGCCGCACACCGGCTGCGCCGCCCGGCGGAGCTCGCCGAGGCCCTCGACCGGGCGGGGCTGTCCGGACAGGACGTCTCGGCGTTCAAGCCGCGCGACGTACGCAGCCTGGTGCGCGCGACGCGCGGGCGCCGGCGTGGCACGCTGACCGACGAGCAGCTGCCGGAACTGGTCGACATGGTGCTCGAACCAGAAGGCAGCCCGGTGGTGACGTATCTGGGGCACGCGGTCCACCGGGCATGAGCAACGCTCCCGCCATCCCGGGCGCACCCGAAATGGCGTCGCTGCCCGTTGAGCCGTTGTGCGCGGGGTGCCAGCGGGATCCGGTCCGGATCCTGGATCACGACGGTGCGCACATCACCCTGTCGTCACGCCGCCCCTGAGAGCCCCCGAGCAGCGCTTGGCCGCAGGCGGGCGGGTCAACGCTCTCCGGCCCCAGAACAGCACCCGGACAAGTCGAGGAATCCGCCGCCAATCGGTCCGCACGTACGCGGCCGATCAGCGCACGCGAGCCAACGTCGCTAGCAACACGCTGAGACGTATGCGGGCGGCGGCCGTCCCCGAGAGCGACGAGTATCGGGCGGTCCCTGAGAGGAGGCCCGCCGACATCACCTTCCGCCCATGACGCCACGTACGCCACCGCGACGGCCCGGGTCGGCCTGCGTCGGCGGAAGCCGAGTCGTTATGAACCGGGCCGGGGTGGAATCGCCGCCTCCATGGTGCAGTCGAGCAGTGGTCTGGTGGGAGAGAATCCGGAACGACAGCGGCGGACTGCGGCGACGCTTCGGCGAGCGGTCCGTCACGGATGAGGATGACGGCACCGGGGCGCAGAGGCAGCGGCCCTCTCGGCTGACCGATGCCGCGGTCGCGCTGCTGCTGGCGGTGGCCGATGCCGCGGCCCTGGCGGGAGTGGCTCTGTTCATGTTCATCGTCGGCATGTCGCACTCCGGGCCGCCAGGGCCTACGCCGACCGAGAGCGAGGACGTGTCGCCGCTTCAGCTGGCCGTGGTCTGGTTCATCCCGTGTGCGCTCGCCGTGTCGTGCTACGTCCACGCACGGCTGCGCATGCCGATCACCAGCGTCGTTCAAGGCCTGTTCTGCGTCATCGGCACCACACTGGCCATCGGCGAGACGAACATGCTGCTGTCCTTCACCTGAGCTGCGCGACCTTCTGAATCAGGGCCTTCGCCGGCTCCCGAAACGGGGTCGGGCTACACGGCATCGGCGGGACCCCGGACGCCCTGTGGGGGGTGCGCGATTCCGCGCCGACCACTCCCCCGCTTGCTGTCACCCGCCCGTCCACGGCGGGTGCTGATCGACAGATTTGGCGATGCCCCACTCGTTGCCGGGGAAGAGCGGCTGTCCCAGGAGGTGTTCTGGGCGGAGGACGACGAGCCGGACCCTGCAGGGTTCGGCGCGGACGAGGCTGACGCTGACGCGGCGTACGAGGCCCTGGCGGACCAGGGCACCCGGACACGGGCTGAACCCCGGTGGTGCCGCCGGTCGGCCGAGGGATCCGAACCGAACCGGGAATCAGGCGGCGACGAGCTCCTGCGCGCGGTCCGGCGTTTTGACCTTGGGCTTCTTGTTCGGCAGTGAGAGCCGGACGACCTTGTGCCAAGCGGAGAACACCTGCTTGGGCAGTGGGCCGGTGACGTATTCCAGCTCGTACTTCTCGAACAGCGCGCGCACCTTCACCGCGACCTCGGCGTACCGGTTGCTCGGCAGGTCCGGGAACAGGTGGTGCTCGATCTGGTGCGAGAGGTTGCCGGTCATGAAGTGCATGGCCTTGCTGCCGCTGATGTTCGCCGAGCCCATCATCTGGCGCAGGTACCACTGGCCGCGTGTCTCGCCCTTGATGGAGCGGCGCTCGAAGACCTGCACGCCTTCGGGGAAGTGCCCGCACATGATCACCGAGTGGGACCAGATGTTGCGGACCAGGTTCGCGGTGAACGTGGCCGCGAGCGTGGGGAGGAACGACGGGCCCGACAGCAGCGGGTGGATGACGTAGTCCTTGAGCACCTGCTTGCGGATCTTGCGGCCGACGGCCTTGGCCCGCGCGCGGAACTCCGGGTTCTTGCGGCGGCGCTTGTGCAGGTTCTTGCCGAGCTCCAGGTCGTAGGCGGCGATGCCGTACTCGAAGAAGCAGGCGTTGATGAAGTTCCACAGCGGCTGGCCGAGGTGGATCGGATGCCACCTCTGGTCCTCGTCGACGCGCATGATGCCGTAGCCGAGGTCGTTGTCCTTGCCGATCACGTTGGTGTACGTGTGGTGCAGCTCGTTGTGCGAGTGCTTCCACTGCTCGGACGGCGAGACGTGATCCCATTCCCAGGTGGTGGAGTGGATCTTCGGGTCTCGCATCCAGTCCCACTGGCCGTGCAGGATGTTGTGGCCGATCTCCATGTTGTCCATGATCTTCGCGACGGACAGCCCGGCGGTGCCGAGCAGCCACGCGGGCGGGAAGATCGAGAACAGCAGCACGCCCCGGCTGACCAGCTCGAGCGTGCGCTGCGCCGAGATGACCTTACGGATGTAGGCGGCGTCTTTCTCGCCGCGGCCGGCGATCACCTCGTCGCGGATCGCGTCCAGCTCGCGGCCGAGCTCCTCGATCTGCTCCGCGGTCAGGTGGGCGGTGGGGTCGATGGCGGTCAAGGTGCTCCTACCGTTCGATGTCGCAGGGGCCCGCGGCGGCGGACACGCAGGTCTGGATGAGGACGCCCGGTTCGGCTTCGGTGATCTCGCCGGTACGCAGGTCGCGGACGGCGCCCGCCTTGAGCGGCGTGACGCAGCCGAAGCAGATGCCCATGCGGCACCCGGAGGGCATGAGCACTCCGGCCTCCTCGCCGATGTCCAGCAACGGCGTGGCGCCGTCCGCGTCGACGGTCTTTCCGGTGGCGCTGAAGGTGACCTCGCCGCCGTCGCCGGCGACGACGATGGTGGGGCGGAAGCGTTCGGTGTGCAGGCGCTCCAGGACGCCGTGCTCGCTCCAGTGCTTTTCGGCGGTGTCGAGCAGGCCCGCGGGCCCGCAGGCCCAGGTCTCGCGCTCGGCCCAGTCGGGCACGAGTTCGTCGAGACGGGCGATGTCGAGCATGCCGTCGGTGTCGGTGTGCACCTCGGTGAGCCGCAGTTTCTTGTCCGCGACCAGGTCGTGCAGTTCGCTGCGGAAGATCACGTCCTGCGGCTGTGGCGCGCAGTGGACCATGACGACGTCGTCGAACTCGGTGTCGCGCAGCATGCCCATCACGGGCGTGATGCCGCTGCCGGCCGTCAGATAGAGCACCTTGGCGGGCTTGGCCTGCGGCAGCACGAAGTCACCGGTCGGCTGGTCGAGCTGGATCAGCGTGCCCGGTTTCGCCCTGCGGACCAGGTGGTTGCTGACCTTGCCGTCCGGGATCGCCTTCACGGTGATCGTGATGCGGCCGTCCTGGCGGTTTGTCGGCGAGGTGAGGGAGTAGGCACGCCACAGGCGCACTCCGTCGACGTCGATTCCGATCCGCACGTACTGACCGGCCGTGTGGCCGCGCCAGCCCCGTCCCGGCCTGATCACGATGGTCGCGGCGTCCCCCGTCTCGGGGTGCACGGCCTCAATGCGCCCACGCAGGTCAGCGCCCGCACGCAGCGGGCTGACCAGGTCGAGGTAGTCCGACGGCAGCAGCGGCGTCGTGACCATCTCCAGCAGTTTCCACGCCCTGCTGCGCAGAGCTGTACTCGTCATGACTCCAGCTTGCTGCGCCTCAAGGCGTAAAGTCCTGACCACAGGACGTAAATCTGGCTGGCTGAATTGTTCGCAGGGAATAGAAACGTGAGCCATGCAATCCAGAGGGCCAGCGAACTGGCCCTGGACGAGACGACGGTCACAGCACTGCGGGCCGCGCTGAAGACCACCGCCGACGAGGTCGTCCAGGCGATCATCGACGAGGTCCCTCCCTACGCCAACGCCCTCTCGGGCCACATGGGCGCCACCATCCGCCGAGCCGTCCGCACCGCCCTGGGGCACTACCTGGACCTCGCGAGCGGGAACGCCACAGGCGGCGACGCCGGTGACGCGGCCTATGAGCTGGGCCGCGGCGAGGTGCGCGACGGCCGTTCGATGGACGCCCTGCTCAGCGCCTACCGCGTCGGCGCCCGCGTGGCATGGCGATGCCTGGCAGCAGGCGCCGTACCCGCAGGTCTGCCCGCCGCCGAGGTCGCCAAGTTCGCCGAGCTGACCTTCGCCTACATCGACGAGCTCTCCGCCGCGAGCGCCGCGGGCCACGCCGACGAACTGGCCGCCCGGGGCAGGGACCAGGAGCGCCACCTGGAACACCTGGCCCGCGACCTCCTCGCCGGCGCGAGCCCGGACGTGCTGCTGGCCTCTGTTCAACGGGCCGGATGGCAGCCTCCGGTCTCGCTGACCGCGGTCCTGCTGCCCGCCGCCCAGGCCCGGCCCGCCTACCGCGCGCTCGACCCGAGCACCCTCGTCCTCGACGATCTGCCGGAAGCCACCGGTGTGCTGCTCGTCCCCGATGCCGACCGACCACATCTCTTGCGGCAGCTGACCGACCGCACCGCCGTGGTCGGCCCGCCCCGGCCATGGACTCGTGCGTCCGCCTCGTACGCACGAGCCGTACGCGCGCGCTTGCTCTCCTCTGATATTCGCGACACCGAGGACCACCTGCCCGAGCTGGTGCTGAGCGCCGACGCGGACGCGTTCGCAGACCTGCGTGCCCGAGCCCTCGCACCGTTGCGGACCTTGCCCGCCGCGACCGCACGACGGCTGGAGGAAACGTTGCGGGAGTGGCTGCTGCACCAGGGCAGGCGGGACGAGGTGGCGGCGGCGTTGTTCGTCCACCCTCAGACAGTCCGGTACCGGATGTCGCAGCTGCGGGAGCTGTTTCCGGATCTCGCGTCGCCACGCCGGGTCCTTGAACTGACGCTGGCGCTCGGTCTTCGGGTCAGCTGACGCGTACGTCGGCCGTCCACGACCGCGTCCGCCGGCGGTCCAGCAGTCGTGCCTCGTCCCTATGAAGACGAGACAAGGCCTCGTAAAGCCCGGCGGGGGCGCTGCCTCTGAGAAGCGCGGTGGCGGATACGGCTTGACTGGATCCGGTGGACGATGCACACCGGCCCGTTCGTCGACGCGCTCATCGAGCATCTGGTCGGCGATCTGGGCCGCTACGCCCGGTAAAACGGCTTTCACGTCGTCGCGGCGGGCGCCGGCCAGGAACGAGCTGACCCGCGGGCGCGCGGCGGGCTGCAGCTGGGTGACCGGCGGGGCGGCCAGGCCGTTCACCAGGGGCCGGGGGCCGGGCCGCTCGCGCCGGGGACCACCGTAGTTCCGCGACGGCCCCGTGCCTCCGTTCCGAAGGTCAGCCGGACGACAGACCGCCGACCTGGCACACGGCGCGAGGGATGATGGGGATGGAATGACGGAACGTGAGGTCAGGAGCTTGCATGGCGAAGCGGGTTCACCGACCCCGTGAGGACGCGGAGTTCTCTTTCATCCTCGGGATGAGCAAAGTTCCGGTCCTCGCGTACTTCACCGGGGCATGGCCCAAGGCCATCGAACCCTGCCGGGTGATGGACCTTGTCGTGGGTGGCATCGCCGACGACTACGCGGGCCGCCTGACGGCTGTCCGCACTGACATCACGCGGTGTCCGGCCGCAACCGAGCGATACGGGATCACCGGAGCCCCGTCCTGCGTCCTGCTGGTGGAGGGAGAGGCGGTGGCGCACGGCACGGGGCCCATGACCATCGCCGAGATACGGAAGTTCCTGGACGGCCACCTCTGAGCGGCCGCTGCGGCACGAGGCCGCGACGCCCGTCACGTCCCGTCTATGGCAGCTGCGCCGCGCTGAGACACCTTGGGGCTGAGACACCCTGAACAGGATCGATCCGGCAGGGACGTCACGATCGCCTCGGAACACAGCGCCACGAGATCCTCGGATGGCCCGAAGCCCGCGCTGATCCGCCGTCGGGCACTCAGCGCCTGGTCTCGTACCTGGTCAGCATCACGCCGCCGGGAAACGTCCGGGTCTCCACCAGGCTGAGCTTCACCCAGTTGTCCAGGGCGGTGAAGAACGGCGTGCCGCCGCCCACCAGGACCGGATGGGTGACGATCGCGTACTCGTCGATCAGCCCGGCCCGCATGGCCGCCGCGGCGAGTGTGGCACCGCCGATGTCCATGGGGCCGCCGTCGTCGGCCTTGAGCCTGGCGATCTCGGTGACCGCGTCGCCGGTGACCAGACGGGTGTTCCAGTCGACCGTTCTGGCCGTAGAGGAGAACACCACCTTCGGCATGTCCCGCCAGCGGCCGGCGAACTCGATCGCCGCCGGTGTGGCATCCGGCTCCTTGTCGGCGGTCGGCCAGTGGGAGCTCATCGTGTCCCACAGTTTGCGTCCGTACAGCGCCAGGCCCGTCGTGTCCACCCGGTCGGACCACCACTGGAACAGCTCGTCGCTCGGCACGCTCCATCCGAGGTCGTCGCCGGGCGCGGCGATGTAGCCGTCCAGGCTCATACTCATGGCGAAGGTCAGTTTCCGCATGGCGTCAGCCTCCCGTGAGTCGGTATTCGGCGTACAGACCAGCACGGCGCGCAAAACTCATCGGTCAGGCCACACCGAGAGCCCATCGGGCAGTTGAGCACCGCGCGGGCCCAGCACGACCACACCCCGCACCTCAACCGCGACAGACGCGGCGTATCTCAGAATCCGCCCGCAACCAGCCCTGCAAGGACCGCAGCTCCCCCGCACCCGTCTCGACCTGCACCTCCAAGCGCATCCGCTGCGCATCTGACCTGCTTCAAAGCCCCGCTGGCCTTGTTCGCGAGAACCGGTTCTGGCTCGCTTTCCGTGATGCCCGCGGACTGAGTGACAGCTGGCGCTCCGACGGAGCTTCGGGAAGATGCCCGAAATGGCCAGGGTCGATCTTGGTGTGGTCGACACTGCGGTCCGGGGTCTTCGCCGGCCGGGCCGGCGCCCGGATGGCACGGGCCTTCGGGTGTCCACCAGTCGCAGCGCGGTGTTGCGGCTGCTCGGCGCGTTGTCCGAACCGGAAGTCCCGTCCCCGCGGGTGGTTGGTGTCGATGAGTACGCCACACGTAAAGGACGGGTCTACGGAACGGTGCTGGTCGATGTCGAAACCCGTCGGCCGGTGGACCGCTGCCTGACCGGGAGGCGTCAAGCATGGCTGCATGGTTGCCGAAGCGACCTGGGGTCGAGGTCGTCTGCCGGGACCGCGCGCCGTTCTTCGCTGAAGGCGGCCACGGCCGGGGCGCCCCAGGCTGTCCAGGTCTCTGACAGGAGGCATCTGTGGAACAACCTTGGCGAGGTATCGGTCCAGCCTGAGGAGAAGGTGCACTGTCCATGGCGGAGCGACCGGTTCGCCAACCGTATCCGGGCCAGGCACGCCACCGTCCAGGCGCTGCCATTCCCGGCTCCGCGATCTACGTGGCTACCAGGGACATCAACCTCCAGAGGAAGCTCGCCGCGGTCGGGCTGCCGTTCATCGAGGCCCCTTGATCGAGCTCGCACTTCGCCGGTCATCGGGGAGAACTGGCGGATCTGGTGGTCCCGGTCTTGGACGACCGGGACCACCAATCCGGGTGGACGACGGGATCAGCGCCGGGTCAGCGTTGCTGGAGCCACCAGATGATCCACCCGGTCACGCTCCCGCCCAGGGCGACGACGCTGCCGTGGACGATGCCGTGGCCCGTCGTTCGGGCGAGGGCACGCAGGCGGCGGACTCCACCTCGCCGGTGCCTCGGCGGCCTGGGCGCCCGCGGTTCGCGGTCGAGGGCTCGGCTGTTCTATGGAGCCGGGCTGATGTCGCCGTTGGTGTTCATGTCGAAGATGCCCTGGGTCTTGCCGTCGACCTTCAGGTGCTTGAGCCAGTGCTTCGAGAGGTTGTGCACGTTCTTGTGCTGCATCTCCCACACCAGCGAATGCCCGGCGCAGTCCAGCTTGACCATCAGCTTGTGGTTGCCGGCGATGGCGTTGTAGAGCGCGGGGACCGAGAAGTTGAATTCCGGATCCTCGCTCGACGTGTTCACCTGCCTGTCGTACTCCCCGTACGCGATGAGGACCGGCACGCTGCCGCCGAGGACGCCACCCTGCCCCGCGGTGGTCTTGTTCCAACCCCACCGGACGAAGTTTCGGATGCGATTGCGCCCTTCACCGACCGGCCCCCACGTGCTGCCCACCGGATCGCTTGCCATGATCGCGTCCCACACCTTGTCGCGCATCTCATCTTCGCGCTGGCCCTCGCAGTGCACCTCGCTGCCCCACCCGTCCCAGGTTCCCCCCTTCGTGCTCACAAACGTCGGGAAGCCGGGCTGTGGCAGGGGGTCGGGGGCGTTCGACGTGCCTTCGGGCGGGAAGATCGGCGCCAGCAGGAACAGGCTCGACACCTTGCCCGGGTTCTTGACCGCGTACGGCCCCATCGTGAACGCGGCCGCGGACCAGCCGATGAAGGCGACCTTCTCCACCCCGCGCTCGCGGATGATCCAGTCCACGACGGCGTTCAGGTCGTCCCGGTCGCTGTTCGAGTTGGTCAGCTGGAACGGATAGTTCGGCGGGCCCGGCGTGAATCCCGGAGGTCTCGGCTTCAGAAGGTGCTGCTGGGCGGGGTTGACGTTGCGAGGGTCGTCCATCTTCGGCCGCGGCGACAGCCCTGAGCCCTGGAGGTCCATCATGAAGACGTCGTAACCGGCCCTGGCCAGTGCATCGGCCCAGCTGTACGACTTGAAATCGAGATCAAAGCCCGCGAGCACCGGAACGCTCCGGCCGTGGAGCATCAGGACGGCCGTGCGCTCGCCGAGGTGGCCAAGGGACGTGCCGTCGCGCTCCCGCACGAAGAGTTCGACGTGCTCGTCCTTGTTCGCGGGGACGGTGGACTTGTGGGGTACCCGGTGGTCTTTCACGGTGACGGGCATGAGGATCCGTTCTATGCGCTCGGCCGGGGCGTCGTTGCCCCGCCCAGACCACGCTCGATGCGCGGGACCGTCCGCGCCACAGCAGGGGGCCAGTCGTGTGACGTGCACTTTCTCCGTGCCGGCGGCGGCCTGTTCCTGCTCGTCGTCGTCCAACGGCGACAGCCACAGCGCCACCCCGTCGGCGGTCAGCTCGCCCGCCGGCCCCGTCGGCCCGGCGTGCCGCTCAGCGACCACCCGCACGATCCGCCTCGGCGTGTTCTCCGCTCCATCCGCCGCCCGTTGCGGGAGGTGAGCAGCGGCCTGGAGGCGAGCGCCGATGCGGCTGCTCTACGAACGCCAGACCGGCAAGGCGAAGAGACCAGGCCGGTAGGCGTGGCAGGAGGTCGGCATCTCGATCACCGGGGTCTCGGCAGGGCTCGCAAGGGCGCGCAATCGCACAGCCGGCCAGAACGGGGATGCGGCCGCGGCAGTCAGGGCGCTGACGGCCCAGGTGCAGGAGCTGAGCCGGGACGTGGCCGCGCTCAAGGGCCGTGCGACGGCTGGCGGTTGACGTCGGGATGCCCGGCGGCCGACACCGGGTACCACTGCGGGAACGTGTAAGCGGCGGACGGCTGAGAGGTGCCATGAGGGTCACTTTGGCGACGCACGGCGGGCTCGCGGCGCCGGTCCTCGCCGGCCTCCCGCTGGACGTGGTGGACACCCACGCCCTACCCGAAAGTGCTGCGGCCGAGTTGTCCCGGCTGGTGGCCGCGGCCGTTCCAACAACTGCGGCGGCTGCGGGAAACCCGGAGCCCCGCAAGCACGTACCGGATGCCATGAGCTACTCGATCACGGTCGAGGAAGGCGGCCACTCGTCCGTTCTCGTCCAGTCGGATGCGGACATGTCCCCGGAGTTCGCGGCGTTGCTGCGGTGGCTCAAGGAGCATGTCGCGCGGGAGTGAGGCAGGAATCGAGGCACGCCGCCGTCCGCCGCGGACGGCGGCGTGCCGACGCGGATGTCCGGGTGAGCTGTCGGCAGCACCGCGATGGCGCCGCGGCCTCGGCGCCCTGGACGCGTGTCCGGCCGGCACCGTCCTGGTCTGAACAGCGGAGCTACTCCTACCCTCACTGTCATGTACACCACATCACGGGAAAGTGATGGATCCGCATGACTACCGCTCTCGACTCCCCCACCGCTTCCTTACCCGAACCCACATCCCCTCCGAAGGCCGACGTCCGGCGTGGCTGGGAGGTGTGGAAGTCCCCCGCGGACCAGCCGCGCTGGGCGCGCCCGGCGCTCCTGGCCGTCGCCGCCCTGGCGGCCCTGCTCTACTCCTGGAACATCACGACCAGCGGATACGCTCCGTTCTACGCCGTCGCCGCCCGCAGCATGTCGGAGAGCTGGGAGGCGTTCTTCTACGGCGCGCTGGACCCGGGCGCCACCCTGACCATCGACAAGCTCGCCGGATTCCTGTGGCCGCAGGCACTCTCCGCCCGCGTCTTCGGCTTCCACGCATGGTCCCTGACGCTCCCCCAGGTCGTCGAGGGCGTGGTCACGGTGCTCGTCACCTACCGGGTGGTGCGGCGCTGGTCCGGTCCCGTACCGGGTCTCCTCGCCGCCGGCATCATGACGCTGACCCCCGTGCTGGCGTCCATGTTCGGGCACTCGATGGAGGACGGCGCGCTGACCATGTGCCTGGTCCTGGCCGCCGACGCCTGTCAGCGGGCCGTGCTCGGAGCCAGACTGCTCCCCCTGCTGGCGGCCGGTGCCTGGATCGGGCTGGGCTTCCAGGCCAAGATGCTGCAGGCCTGGGTGGTCCTGCCGGCCCTCGCCCTCGCCTACCTGCTACTGGCCCCCGGACCCTTGCGCCGCAGGACCGGTCACGTCCTGGCCGCCGGCGCGGTCACGGCTGCGGTCTCGCTGTCCTCGGTGCTGCTCCTGACCGTCACGCCGGCCTCCGATCGCCCCTACGTCGACGGCACGACCGACAACAGCGCCGTCACCATGGTGTTCGGCTACAACGGCTTCAACCGTTTCTCCGACGACCTGGTGGAGGGCTCGGTCGACCAGATGACCGGCGCGGTCGGCACCGCGGGCGCCCCGCCGAACGCCGGTACCCCGGCCCCGGACCGGCCGGACGGAGCCGGCAGCGGCGCCGGCCCGTCCAACGACGGGTCCTCCGGCGGCGGCCCCACGCCGGGCAAGCTGCTCGGCAGCCGCTTCGCACCCGAGGTGGGCTGGCTGTACCCCCTCGCGCTGATGAGCCTGGCACTGGGTCTGCGCTGGCGGCGCACCACCCCGCGCACCGACAGGATCCGCGGCGGATTCGTGCTGTGGGGACTGTGGTTGACCGTCAGTGCCGGTGTGCTCAGCGCCATCGAGGTGCCGCACACCGCCTATGTGGCGATGCTCGCGCCCGCCTTGGCCGCGCTGTCCGCCACCGGCATCGTGATGTTCTGGCGCGCGTACCGGGACGGCCGCAGGACATGGGCACTGCGCACGGCGGTCGCGGCGGAGCTGGTGTGGAGCGTCTTCCTCTGCTTCCTCTACCCCGACTTCCTGCCCTGGCTGCCCTGGCTGCTCATGGCGGTGGGCGCGGGCGCGATCACGGCCCTGACCCTCGCCCACCGCAAGGGGCTGCACCGCGGGTGGCTGGCCACCGGCGGCCTGGTGGCCTCCCTGGTCACCCTGCTGGCGGCGCCCGCGGCCTGGTCGCTGTCGGTGCTCGATCCGCAGTACGCCGGCACCGCGATGGACGCCACGGCCGGCCCGTTCAACACGGGCGGCAGCGCGGTGCACAGGGCGGCGAACGTGGTGCACGGCAGCAACGCACCGCAGGGCACGGCCGCCGCCGAAGCCTCCCTGAACGAGTCCGACACGCTCACGGCCTCCCAGCACGGTCTGCTCCGTTACGCCGAACAGCACCGCGAGGGCGCAACGTTCGTCTTCGCCGCCGACTCCGCCGTCATGTCCTGGAACTACATCCTGGCGACCGGCGCGAAAGTACTGCCGATGGGCGGGTTCAGCGGCGGAGCCCCCACGCCCACCGTGACCGACGTCAAGCAGCTGGTCGCCGAGGGGCGGTTGCGCTACGTCGTCCTCGCCGCCGACGGCTGGCAAGGGTTCGCGCAGACCCAGGGGAAGGGCAACGCGGCCATCACCGGGGTGCGCTCCTGGGTGAAGACCGCCTGTACCGCCGTACCGGCCACCGCGTACGGCGGGAACAGTGCGGACACGCAGGGCACCCTCTACCGGTGCGGCGGTTGATGGCACACATGTCCGCGTCAGGCGTGCGGCCGGTCCGGGCCGCACGCCTGAGAGACCTCAGGTCGGGTCACTTGTCGTCCGGCTTCCGGTCCTCGGTCCGCACGCGCTCGTCCAACAGTTGCGCGAAATCCGTCCAGATCTCGGCATAGTGACGCGCGAGGCCCACCACCAGCGCTCCGCAGTGGCTCGGGACGGCGGCCATCAGTTCGTCCCACTCGTTCGCGGCGATCGCGTTCTGCCGCAGCAGCCGCAGCAATTGCCGACCCTCCTCTTTGTGGCGCAGCGAAGGATCACGAAGCAACTTTTCGAGCACGTTTGCGGGATCTGACGGGACAATGGGCAGGCGGCGGTCCGTCCCCCGTTTGGCGGCGGGCGGCGTCTGCGCCGAACTCGTCTGCGCCAAAGGGGATTTGACGCCTTCCGTCACCGGTGGCTGACCGGTTTCCAGCCGTCTGCGGACGTCGCTGACCGTCGCGGGCGAGATACCGGCGAGCCTGGCCACTTCACGCAGGGAGGCTTCCGGTCGTTCCGCGATGAGTTTGGCGGCCCGTTGTCTGCCGGCGACGCTGTTGAGCGGACGTACCTTGCCGTCCCTGCCGATGCGCGCGCTCAGGTGCGGTTCGCCCCCGGACGAGCGGCGACGGATGGCCGCCACCGTCTTGGCTCCCAGCCCGGCCGCCCGGGCGATCGCCCGGTCCGACAACTGGGGGTGCGAGGCGATGATCCGGGTGGCCGCGGCCCGGCGGTCGGCCAGGGAAAGGGGCAGCCCGTGCGAGATGTTCGCTTCCACCGCGTACAGGAACGCGTCCTCAGGAGTTCCGTCGAAGAACTCGACCTCGATCGTCTTCTGACCCTTGACCCGGGCGGCCAGCAGTCGGTGCATTCCGTCGATCACCCGCATGGTGAGCCGGTGAACGAGAATCGGAGGCAGTGCGGCGTCGATTTCCGCGAGCCGCGCCACATGTTCTTCGTCCTGTCCCAGTGCGCGAAGGGAATCACCAGGGAGAAGCACGGCGACCGGAACCGTGAAAGCGCTTTTCCTGGGGTTTATGGAATGTCTTGTCGCACCGATTAAGTCGGCACTTTCATCGGACGTTGATTCCAGCGCACGAACCGACTGAACCAAAATATTCACCCCGTTGGTATTCTACCTGCACATACCTTTCGGTCCGCTCAAGCGGACTTGCTCCCGTTCTCCCGTCAGGCCCCGCCGGCTCCAGGCGCACCAACACCCGCTCGTCCGGGACCACGGCGCGGATCGCAGGGGACCCCTCCACGCCCCACTGCCCTCCTCGCACACCGCAAGGCTCACTCACGCCATCGTCGCTGTTCCACTTCACGCCTGTCGACCGGCAGAACATCGGAAATTCACGTTGCCCGAGACTTGACGGGACGCGCCCGTCACTCCACCGGCGGGCAAACCACCAGGGAAGCCGCCCAGTCGACTCCGGCGCCCGAACCGATCCCCATCGGCGTTTCCGAAATCCACTGGCCGAATTCTGACCCAGAATTTAACGGAATTTCATATTCCCTTTCAGGAGGCGCTGCACGGCCCCCCGCTGGGCCGCGAGTCGCTCACACGGGATGCGATGACTACGATCCGGCGCAGGATCTCCGGGCAATGGGTTCGGATCTGTTGGGGGTCGGCATGATCAGTGGTCGTGGGGTGCACTTCGGCAGTTCGCACGGTTATGCATTCACCCCGCCCGACGGAGGCGGAGACTGCACCTATCCATGCGTGAACGGGATCCGGATATCGGACTCTTATGCACCGCTCGGCCCCCCGTCGGTTTTCGAGGGTGCGAGCGGTGAACGGGAGCCGAGGGCGTGAAGACCGTCACGGTCGTCGGAACCGGCGCCATCGGCACCTCCGTCGCGCTCGCACTGACCCGACGTGGCCTGACGGTCCATCTCGAGGACGTGAACACCACGGCCGTCAGGACGGCGGAGGCCATGGGAGCAGGTTCGGTCGGCACACCGGCCGAACGCGTCGACCTCGCCGTGATCGCCGTCCCCCCGACACACACCGGTTCGGTGCTCGAACAACTGCAGCGCCGAGGCGTCGCCCACGCCTATACGGACGTGGCCAGCGTCAAGACACGGCCGTACGACGACCTGCGGCTGGCGGGCGCTGAGCCGTCCAGCTTCATCGGCGGCCACCCGCTCGCGGGCACCGAGCGTTCCGGACCACTCGCCGCACGGGCCGACGTCTTCGAGGACCGGCCGTGGATCCTCACTCCGTCGGCGCGCACCGACCAATCGGTCCTGAACCGGGCGCTGGAACTCGTCTCCCTGTGCTCCGGAGTGCCGGTGATCATGGACCCGCTCGTGCACGACCGCACCCTGGCCCTCACTTCGCACGCGCCGCAGCTGATCTCCACGCTGATGGCCGCGACGCTGGTGGACGCGACGGAGGCCGACATCCGGGTGGCCGGACAGGGACTGAGGAACGTCGCCGGCCCGGGGGGCGGCGCCCCGGAGCTGTGGCGGGACATCTTCACCGCCAACGCGGACGCGCTGGCCGACGTCCTCGACGCCTATGCCGCCGACCTCGGCAGGGCCGTCGGGGCGCTGCGGGCCCTCGGTCACGTCGACGACGAGGTGCGCGAGCGGGCGGAAGGAGAGCTGGAGACCCTGCTCCGGCACGGTCACCGGGGGCGAGCCCGGGTCGCGGGACCGGCGTCGGGGGTGCCGGCCGAGGTCCGGCTCAGCGTGGCCTTGTCCGACCGACCGGGCACTTTGGCCCGGCTGTTCGGCGCCGTCGAGGAGCTCGGCGGCCGTATCGAGGACGTCCGGTTGGAGAACGCCCAGGGACTGCCGTACGGCAGCGTGTCGCTGTCCGTCCCGCAGACGTCGGTGGCGGACCTCTCCCGGAAGCTGCGGGCCGGCGGCTGGGCCACCCTCATGGTCGCTCTGCCGGACGCGCCACACCGTGCGACGCGTCCGGCAGAGTCCCGTGATCCGATTGCGGTCGAGGTCCGCACCGACGGGGCCGGGTGACCCCGTCGGCAAGGTGTTCAAATGGCGCGCGGCGTCAGTTGAACACCGGCGTACGGGTGGTGAAGCGCCCCGCCTTGGCGATGACGTCCGGGCTGTAGAGCCGCAGTGCCTGATGCAGCGCGAACTCCGCCATGTAGCCGCGGAAAGCGTCAGGGGACTCCTCCGCGAGGTTGAGCATCCGCCGGTTGGCGGTCACCGCCGGACCGCGCAGCCGTTCGGCGCTGCGCTCCACGGCCGCGTCCAGGTCCTCGTTCTCGTGAACCTCGTCGAACACCAGCCGCCCCTCGGGCGCGGCCGCCCGGATGCGGCGCCCGTCCAGGATCACCTGGCGGGCCAGGCGGGGGCCCACGGCCCGGGTCAGCCGGAAGTTGGCGGCGCCGGGCACGATGCCCTCCACCGCGGCCGGCAGGCTGAAGTAGGCGTCCGCGGCAGCCAGCACATGGTCGAACATCAGCAGGATCTGGGCGCCACCACCGATCGCGAACGTGTCGACGGCGGCGACCCACGGCTTGTCCACCGTGCGCGACCAGGGGTTCGCCGGGTCCTCCACCAGGACACCGCGGAAGATCTTGTGGATGTAGCCGAGTTCGCGCCGGAGCAGGAAGTCCACCAGGGAGATACCCCCGCCGTGCAGCGCCTTGAGGTTGATGCCGGCGCTGAAGACGCGCCGACCCCGGTAGCGGGGGTGGGTCATCTGCCCGCCCCGCAGCACGCAGACCTCGACCCGCGGATCCAGCAGGGCGAGATCGACGGCTGTCTCCATGTCGTCGATCTGCCGGTCGTCCTCCGCGTTCAGGCAGTCGACGCGGCACATGGTCAGGTGCGCCGCGCCGCCGGTGCGTTCCAGCCGCACCGAGCCGAGGTCGGCCGTGCCCGTCCGGGTGTACTCCGGCAGCAAACTCAGGGCGCGCGGGGTCGGACGGAGCATGGCGTCGAGCACATGGGGTCCGGCGCCGGGAGCACGCAGGAGCGCGCGGAAGAAGACGCCCTGGTCGACCTCGTCTCCCTCCTTCTCCGCCTGGGGCCGGGCCCGTTCGGTCGCCAGGCGGGCGGCGGTGGGCACCAGCCCGGGGAAGGCCGTCGCCGCGCTCGCGGCCAATTCGGCCACCCTCAGGTGGCGGGTGCGGCCCTCGGTGAGCTCGTCGTGCACGGCGTCGGCGTGCACGTCGAGAAAAGCGGTGCGCAGGATCCGGGTGGCGGTCTTCTGCCGCGCGGCGGCGTCCCGCTGTTGCGGTGAACGCAGCGACGGCTCGGGCAGGACCGCCAGCAAGTCCTCGGTGCGAGCGGCCGCCTCGGTGAGCGCGGTCCTCGCGGCCCCAAGGTCACCGCGTACGGCGTCGAGGTCGTGGCCGGCGAGGACGCCGGTGTCGGTCCCGGTCATGCCTCGGCTCCGACGGCGGAGCGGCGCAACACCCGGTCGCAGGCCGCGAGATGGACGCCGAGCGCCTCCTCGAAGCTGGTGGTGGGGGCGTCCAGCAGCAGCTGCCGCCGGATGGCGAGCTCACTTCCGCCGACGGCTCCGGCCCGCTGCCGTGCGACGGTGTCGGCGGCCTCGGGACTGTCCACCACCTCGTCGACGAGTTGCAGTGCCAGGGCGTCAGCCGCCTCGATGGGGGTGCCGAACAGCACCGCCCGGCGGATCGCGGCAGTGCTCGCGCCGTGCCGGGCCAGCCGGAAGAGGGCCATACCCGGCCAGGTTGCGCCGTCGTCCACGGGTACCGCCAGGCACGCCGAACGCGTCAGGACCCGGTAGTCGGTGGCCAGCAGCGCGTCCAGGGCCGCTCCCCCGCAGGCACCGTCGGCCACCGCGACCGTGGCGGCGGGCAGCCTCTCCAGGCGACGCAGCGCCTGCTCCCACTTGTTGACCAGCGCCACGGTCAGTCCCTGCGCCCACGCGCCCTCGGGCCGCCCGGAGACCTTGACGATCACCTTGGCGTGACCGGCCAGGTCCTCGGCCCGGTCGCAGGCCGCCGCCACGGCGGCGATCGTCTCGGCCGACAGGGGTCGGCGCCCGTCGATTCTCAGGACGTGGTCCAGGCTGTCCGCGTCGGCGTCAAGTGCGCTCGCGCCCACACTCATCTGATCCTCCGTCACCACTGCACCAGGGCAGTCTCGATGGTCGAACCGGGCCCCATGGTCATGAGGACACCGTGGTCGCCGGGCCGGGCCGCACGCTCCGTCAGCAGCCGCTCGTAGGAGAACAGGAAGGAGCTGCTCGACAGGTTGCCGTAGTCCCGCAGCACGCCGGTGGTGTGCCGTACGTCGTGGCGGGTCAGGCCCAGGTTGATCCGTACGGCGTCGATGACCTTCTTGCCGCCCGAGTGCACCAGCCAGTGGCGGACGTCGCTGCGGCGCAGTCCGGCGGCCCCGAGCAGGCGGTCGACGACCTGTTCGGCGTTGGCTCCGACGACGTAGGGGACATTCGGGTCGAGGTAGAAGCTGAACTTGCCCTGCCCGTCGTCCCAGTCGTAGCGCATCGCGTCGATCGCCTCGCTGATGAGGTGGCTGGCGAATCCCAGGATGCGCGGGCTGCCGGGGTCGGGCGTCACGACCGGCGGGCCGTACGCGGCGTCCGGCGGGTCGGCGACCAGGGCGATGGCGGCCGCCCCGTCGCCGAAGAGGCTGTTGACGACGGCGGTGCGCAGTGTGGAGTCGATGACGTACGCGGCCGAGCAGGCTTCGGTGCACACCATCACGGCGACCTTGCCGGGGTTGGCCACGGCCCAGCCGGCCGTGGCGTTCAGGGCGTTGAGCCCGGCGTTGCAGCCCATGCCGACGACGTCGACGCGGCTGGTGCCGGAGCGGATACCCATGGCGCGCATCAGGTGGGCGCTCAGGCCCGGGGTGAGAAAGCCGGTCGTGGTGACGCAGCACAGGTAGTCGATGTCCGCCAGGTCCAGGCCGGAGTCGGCCAGGCACGCCCGGACGGCCCTGGCGCCCATGTCGAGGGCAAGCCGCTTGTGCTTGGCGAGCAGTTCGCCCTGCGCCTCGGCCTGCGGTGTGCCGTCTGCGCCCCGGGGCGGCACGGCCAGGAAGCGGCGCTCGATCGCGCTGTTGAGGAAGACGGAGCGGACCTTGGGGTCGGTGATGGCGAAGAGGTCGAGGAGTTCGGCCTGCGAGTACGACTGTTCGCTGGTCGCGGTGCCGACGCCCGCGATCCTGGCGGTGCCGGTCGTGTTCTTCCCCGCAAGGGCGGGCGGTGCCAGGGGCGCTGCACCCGGAAGACTGGCGGCTCGGGTCATCGGAAGGTCCACCCCCACATACGGGTCTTGCTGCGCACGAGAAACTTCGGTACTAACACTTTTCTTCCTTCCCGGAGTCGGCCGGAGAGCCCATCGGAAAACCGATCGGGCAACAGTGGCAACGGCCCACTATGACGCGGGGAGGGTAAAGGCATCAACTGGCAGCGCGCCGTGTGGACTTTTGCATCGGAGGCCGCCATGGGATCCTTGCCGGATGCAGATGGACACCCCGCGCCTTCGGCTCCGGCGTTTCACTCACAGCGATGTAGAAGATTTCATCGCCTATCGATCCGACCCGGAGGTCGCCCGTTTTCAGGACTGGGAATTCCCGCTGTCCCTGGAGTCGGCGCACCGTCTGCTCCGCGCCTACTCCCGGAGCGATCCGAACGCGCCGGGCTGGTTCCCGTACGCGATCGAGGTGAAGGCCGACGGCCGCGTGGCGGGCGATGTCGCCGTGAACCGCCGGCGGTCGGGCCAGGAGGCGGAGTTGGGCTTCAGCCTGGCCCGTGACCGGCAGGGACAGGGGTACGCCACCGAGGCGGTCGCAGGTGTGCTGCGCGCCCTGTTCGCCGGGGGGTTGCACACGGCGGCGGCCGAGTGCGACGTACGCAACGAGCGTTCCGCGCGCCTGCTGGAGCGACTCGGATTCGTGTGCTCGGGGCAGCGCGCCGTGTTCGCCCGGGTCACGCGGGAACGCGTCGACATGCTGATGTTCGCACTGTCCGCTGAACGCTGGAACGCGCTCGGCGGACAGTGGGAAAGCGAAGCGTAAATACGTGCGGCGAAATCGTGTCACGCCGTCTGCGTCTTCACGAAGCGGGCCAGCCGCTCCATTCCGTCGGCTATTTCCTGGTGCGTCAGATAGCTCACGGAAAGCCGGATCTCGTCATCCCCTCCGCCCTGCGGATAGAAGTACGACATGGGTGTCCAGATGACACCGAATTCCTCCGCCGAGCGGGTCAGCGCCGCATTGTCCGCACGGAACGGCACCTGGACCGCGAGGAAGAACCCGCCGGACGGCTCGTTCCAGCGCACACCGAGCCGGGCGCGCTCGCCCGGTGGAAAACTGCGCTCCAGCTCCTGGAGCGTGACGCGCATCGCGTCTCCGTAATACGCGGCGGCCCGGGCGTTGAGTTCGGAGGTGCGTCCGTCGGCGGACAGCAGCATCCCCGCCGCGACGGCCTGGCTCACCGGGGAGGTGTTCACGGTCACCATGCTCTTGATCTTGGTGAGTTCGTCGGCGAGCAGTCCGGTGCGCCCCGCGTCGTCCACGACGCTCTGGTCCGCCACGGCGAAGCCGACCCGCGCCCCGGGGAACAGGGTCTTGGAGTAGGAGCCCAGGTGCACGACCCTGCGGTCCCGGTCCAGGGCCTTGAGGGTCGGCAACTGCCGGCCCGGGCTGACCATGCGGTACGGGGTGTCCTCCAGGATCAGCAGGTCCTCGCGCCGCGCGAGTTCGAGGAGTTCGTGGCGGGCGCTCAGCGGCATGGTGCGGCCGGAAGGGTTGGAGTGGTCGGGGATGACGTAGAAGGCACGGGGACGCCGTCCGCGGGCCCGTTCGGCACGCAGAGCGGCTTGCAGGCGGGCCGGGTCGAACCCGTCGTCGTCCTCCTCGACCGCGGTCACCTCGACGTCCAGCAGCCTGGCGGCCCCGGTGATGCCCACGTAGCACGGGCTGGAGACCAGCAGCGCGTCCTGGGGGCCCGAGATGAGGGCGCGGACCGCGAGGAACATCGCCTCCTGGCAGCCGACGGTGACCACGACGGACTCCGGCCCCACGGTGATGTCCTCGTCCTTGCGCAGCGAGTCGGCGATCAGCTCACGGATCTGGCCGCTCGTCGGGCCGTACTGGAAGAGCGCGGACCGCACCTGCTCGGGTGAGGCGCCGCCCTCCTCCAGGTGGTCGAGGTAGCGGCGCAGGTACCCGAAGATGTCCTCGGTGCGGAAGAAGCCGTCGTAGGGGCGGCCCGGCGCGAAGGAGATCGCGTCGGGGTAGCGGTGCGTGATCTCGTTGAGGAAGTTCATGGTGTCCAGCACCGGGTCCTGGAGGCTGCCGTGCAGTTCCGCCTTGAGCAGGCCGGCGCCCGCCGCGCGGCGCGGGGTGACCGGGACCGGCGGTTCGGTCCGGTCGGCGGCACCCACCAGGTGAGGGCCCGCCTGTGCGGCCGAGGCCGTCCCGGTGAGCGTCATTGCCTCGGTGAGCTCCTCGGCCACGATGTCCAGCACGCGGCCCACGCCCGACTCCCCGTGGACCGCAAGTCCGTGCAGGACGGGCCGCCCCAGCAGGACCGCGTCGGCACCCAGCGCGAGCGCGGCCAGAACGTCCCGGCCCCGCCGGACGCCGCCGTCGAGGAGGACCGGGCAGGCGTGGTCGACCTCCGCGGCGATCTCGGGGAGGACCTCCAGGGTGGCGGTCGCTCCGTCCAGTTGGCGGCCGCCGTGGTTCGACACGACGATTCCGTCGACGCCCGCCGCCAGGGCCCGGCGTGCGTCGTCGGCGGTCAGGATGCCCTTGATCAGCACGGGCAGGGAGCTGACGGAGCGCAGCCAGTCGACGACCGACCAGTCGAGGCTGTCGTCGAAGGCGGCCAGCGCGTGGTCGGCCGGGGACGAGACGTTCTCGCCGGGGAGGTTGGCGGGCCCGACGCCGGGCGGGAGCCGGAAGCGGTTGCGCAGGTCGCGCAGTCGCCGCCCGAGGCGGGGCGCGTCCACCGTGAGCACCAGCGCCTCGAAGCCCGCCCGTTCGGCGCGTTCCACGAGCGCCCGGGTCACCGCACGGTCCCGGAAGCAGTACACCTGGAGCCACAGCGGTGCGCAGGAGGCCTCGGCGATCTCCTCGAAGGTGCGCCCGGCGAAGGTGCTCACGACCAGGGGAACGCCGGCCCGTCCGGTCGCCCGGGCCGTGGCCGCCTCCCCCGCTTCGTGGACCAGCGTGTGATGGGCGATGGGCGCGACGGCGAACGGCGCCGCCCAGTTGCGGCCCAGGATCCGCACGCCGAGGTCCGGCCGGCCCACGCCGGTCAGGACGCGGGGCCGGAGCCGTACACGGTCGAACGCCTCGCCGTTGGCCGCCAGGGTCCGTTCCTGTCCGGCACCGCCCTCGATGAAGTCCCACGTCTCGGGGTTCAGCGCGGCTCGGGCCAGCTCGGCGTACTCGGCCAGCGTGTGCGGGCCCCGGACGGTGCCCGGGGCGCTCTCGGCGTTCACCCGGCGGCCAGCCGGTCACGTTCCACGGCCTCGTACAGCGCGCGGATGTTTGCGCTGCCGAACCCGCGTGAACCCTGACGCTGGATCAACTCATAGAACAGCGTGTTGCGTTCGTAGGGAGAACGGCTGAACAGCTGCAGCAGGTAACCCCATTCGTCGCGGTCGGCCAGGATCTGCCCGGCGCGCAGCTCGGCGATCTCCTCCCGCATGTCCGCGAACCGCTCGCCCAACAGGTCGTAGTACGTGCCGGGGGTGCTGAGGAACTCCACACCGCGGTCGCGGAACTCGCCGACCGCAGGGATGATCTCGCCGACCAGGAAGGCCAGGTGCTGGACACCGGGACCGCTGTTGCGTTCCAGGAAGGCGTCGAGCTGTCCGGGGTCCTTGCCGGGGTCCGGCGCGACGAGGGTGAACGTGACGTGTCCGGTGCCGCTACGGACGACCACGGAGTCCATCGCCTGCCCGCCGACGGCGACGTACTCCGAGGAGTAGCGCTCCATACCGAACGCGGCACCGTAGTAGTCGGCGTACTCGGTGAGACTGCCGCCCTCGACGCACACCGCGACATGGTCGAGCCGGCGGATCCGTCCAGCGGGTCCTGCCGGGGCCGGCGGCGCGGGGACCCAGCGGCGCCCGGCGGGCCAGCCGCGCGCCGCGGCGTCCGGATCATGGGCCACCAGGGTGTGCGTGACATCGCCGAAGCCCCGCACCACCGGGCTGCCGTAGGCCGGGCCGAGCGGTTCCGACCCGGCGGCGACGGCCCCGGCGAAGGTGGCGTCCACGTCGTCGCAGGCCAGGGCGATGTCGGCGATGCCGTCCCCGTGCTGGTCGAGGAACTTCCACGTTCCCCGGCCCGATGTGACGACGAGGTCGGTCTCACCCTGGCGCAGCAGGATGGAGCTGCGGTCGGCCTGCACGCAATCCGCGACGCGCGTGAAGTCCATGCCATCGACGAAGTAGTCGACGCAGGACAGTGCGTCTTTGGTGTACAGCTCGACGTGCGCGATGTCGTGCGCCGTCATGGACGTACCTCCTGAGGGACTGGGGATCCGGGCTGTCGATCGGCTACCAGCGCCATTCCTGCTGGCCGTAGAGGTGTCCTGCCTTGATGCCGCGGTCCTTGCACCAGGTCATGAACTCGTCGATCTGCTTGATCTGGTACGTGTCCTCGTTGTAAGTCGTCGCCATGACGTGGCCCAGCCAGGACTCCTCGCCCATGGCGTAGACGTACGCCTCCTTGGCCCCGAGTTCGACCATGATGTCGGCGGCCTGCGCGGCGTTGGAGCCCGACAGCTTGCGGGAGTTGCTCATCTTCTTGGTCACGGGCTTGGTCAGCAGCGCCTGGTAGAGCCAGGTCAGCGGGGCGCCGTCGCACTCCATACCGAGGAAGGCGATGTCGGCGGTGCCGAGGTGCGCCTTCACGTACCGGTACAGCAGCGGGTCGATGCCCGAGGAGTCCGCGCCGACGAAGACCTTCTTGCCGGCGAACTCGGCCCAGTATGTGGACTTGCCGCGGATGTCGAGGTCGCAGTGCTCGCCGAGGAAGGGGGTGGCCGTGACCTTGCCGCCCGGGAAGGCGACCTCGTCGAAGTCGTCGACCTCGATGACCGGGAAGCCCTGGTACTTCAGCATCAGCGCCATCGACGGGTCGGCCAGGTTGCCGCGCGAGGAGCGCGGCAGGACGACCGCGCCGACCCGGCCGCGCAGCTGGAGCAGCGTCTCCAGGACGATGTGGTCCTGGTGGCCGTGGGTGATCAGCACCAGGTCGATGAAGTCGGGCAGGTCGTCGAGGGTGTAGCGGTCGCCGGCGGTGTTGTCGGCGCTGATGAACGGGTCGGTGACGATCGCCGCTTCGGGGGTCTGCAGGACCAGACAGGCGTGTCCGAAGTAGCGGATCCGGCCACCGCTGTCGATGTGGCGGTCCGCGGAGAGGGCGGGCTGCTCGCTGAGCATCCCGGACAGCTGCTTCGTCTGCTCCTCGTCCAGCTCCAGCGCCTCCCGCAGGTGCCCCAGGGTGGTGGGGTGCACGCGGGTCCTGAACAACTCCTCCAGGCCGGCGTGCCGGAACGGAATCGGCAGCTCCAGGACGTCCGGGGACGGCAGCCGCGGGGTGCTGAGGATGAACGGGCGCTCGATGCCTGTCTCGAAGGACAACTGCACCGACTGGCGCGACTCCTGATAGATGCTGCTGCGGTAGGCCAGCGGCTCCAGGAACCGCATCTGTGCCTGGTTGTCGGTGTCGTAGGCCAGTTCCACCAGGCCGCCCAGTTCCTGGGGCAGCTTGGGGTAGAGCGGCGTGAGATCGAAGCCGGTGGCGTTCGCCCGCAGCAGTTCCTGCCCCTCGGCGATCGCCTCCGCGAAGCGGAGCATCTCCGCCCGCTCGCGCTTGATGGTGGCGAGCAGGTCGCGCACCTCGCCGGCGCGCTCCTCGGGGATGTTGATGAAGTATCCGCCGCGTAGTTCGGGGTTGTGGCTGGCCGCGACGTGGACCTTCGGGGACTGCAGGTATGACTCCAGCAGCGGAACCTGGAGGAAGGCCAGGTTCATCGCGGCCTGTATGGGAGCCAGGGTGTGCGGCCAGACGTAGAACCTGTCCACGAGCGGCTCGACGATGACCTTGGACCGCAGATACAGCTGCTCTTCAGCCATGTGCTTGCCGCCTCCAGGAGAAACCGAACGACATCGAGGAATACGTGAGGTGGAACGACCACTGCAGAGAATCAGCAGACTCCCCGGAAAGACAACCGTGATTGGCTCTGTTCAATTGCGGCACTCGGGCCCGGTGGAAAGGGGGCTAGGAGCGGGCCGTCCCGGCGATGACTTCCTCGAGGACGGCCATGGCGCTGGTGAGTTTCATGCGGGCCTGTTTCCAGGCGATCGAGCGGGGCCCTTCGAGGACGGCTGCCGAGACCTCCTCGCCGCGGTGTGCCGGCAGGTCGTGCATGAATTTCGCGTCGGGCCAGCGGTCCATGAGACGCTCGTCGACGTGGAACGGCTGGAAGACGCGGCGCCAGTCGGGGTCCGGCTTGACAGTGCCGGTGGTCTGCCAGCGGGTGGTGTAGACGACGTGTACCTGGTGCGGGAGTTCGTCGAGGTCATGGACCTGTCGGACGCTTCCGCCGACTGCGGCCGCCTGCTTGGCGGCGTCGTCGAGGATCTGCTGGTCGAGTCCGTAGCCGGGTGGTGTGGCAAACGTGACGTCGCAGTGCGGCAGGCGGGAGAGCCCGTGCGCGAGTGCCGACGCCGTGTTGTTTCCCTCCCCCACGTACAGCACCGTCAGGCCGTCCAGTGCTCCGAATTCCATGAGCATGGTGGCCAGGTCGCAGATTCCCTGTGTCGGATGCTCCTCCGTGGCCATCGCGTTGATGACAGGAAGGTCGCCGGCGCGGGATATCTCCCGCAATTCCCTCAGGGGTCCGGCCGTGCGTGCGACGAGTCCGTCGAGCATGGATCCGAAGACGCGCCCGGTGTCCTGAAGCGTTTCCCCGGTGGCAGTCTGGAGGTCTCCGGGACCGTACAGCAGCGGAAATCCTCCTAGTTTGACGGTGCCGGCGCTGAATGCGGTTCTGGTGCGCGTCGACGTCTTGGTGAACAGCACCCCGACAACCTTGTCGCGCAGCGGACGGTCGTGCGCCGACTCGTCGTGGAACAGCTCCCGGGACCGGGACGCGAGGCGTTCCAGGTCCTGCCCGGTCAGGTCGGACAGCGTCAGCAGTCCGCGTTCCCTTGCGCCCATGATTCTCCGTTCTTGAGGGGCCTCACCCCCACGCTTCGGCAGGGTCCGCCCCGCCGGGGGCTGTGACGCCGCCGATCCGGGCCGCTGTGATGCCGTGGGCCGCCCGCCAGCCGGGGTGGTAGACAGTGCTCAGGTACCGGTCCGCGCCGTCGGGGCACAGACAGACCAGCTCGTGCGTGTCGGGGTCCTCGCCGAACAGCCGCAGTGCGGCGGCGACGGTGGCTCCGGAACTGCCGCCGACGCCGATCCCGGCGTGCTCGGACAGCCACAGGCAGGCCGCGATCGCGTCGCCGACATCGACGTACTGGGCCTGCGCCCTGTCCGCGGGCAGGAAGTACGACGGGCAGCTGGCCCCGATCCCGGACAGCAGGCGCCGGCCGGGCGGTGCCCCACCGAGGGCGGCGGAGCCGTGCACGTCGACCCCGACGAGCGTCCAGGGGACGTCGGTCTCGGCGACGTACCGGGCAAGCCCGGCGAGGGTGCCACCCGTGGAGACGGGCACCAAGAGAGTCGCGGGGCCGGGAACCTGCTGTCTGAGTTCGGGCGCCGTGGTGGCGAAGTGGGCGCGGGGGTTGGCTTCGCTGCGGTACTGGTTGGTCCACACGAGTCCGGGACGGGTGCGCAGTTGTTCCCGGACGTGCCGGATGCGATTGAGAAGATAACCACCTGAGGAATCCGGTTCGTCGACGACCGTGACCCGCGCGCCCAGTTCACGAATGCGGTCCACGAAGAAGGAACTGGTGCGGGGATCGACGACGGCGTTGAAGGGAATTCCACGCTCCTGGCATTCGGCTGCCATCGCGACACCGAGGTTCCCCGACGTCGATTCGATGATGCCGATGTCCTTGTCGATGCGGTCGGCCACGTCCTCGATGAGAAAGACGGCGATGCGGTCCTTCAACGAGCCCTGGGGATTGTGCGATTCGAGTTTCAGTCGGAGCCTGCGCTCGACTCCGTGCACGGTCACGGCGACATCCACGACCGGAGTGGTCCCGACCGGGGGAAGTGCCGGGTGCGGAGAGCTCACCGCCCTCATGTCGCAAACCTGTCAGCCGACGGCCTCGGACATTTCCACGACGACGAGGCGACCGGTTCCCTTGAGCGTGGCCAGGTCGATGTCGGCGATGCAGCGCACCGGGTCGTCGTTGAGGATCAGGGTGCCCTCGACGTGGACGGTGCCGGCGCCCTGCTCGAAGTCGGCCGCGCCCAGGTCGGTCGCCTCCTGGTCCAGGCGGATGCCGAGGTCGGTGCCACCTCGGGTGTCGGTGAACTTCACAAACACGGTGCCGATGTCGGTGAGCCGGGTGTGCAGCTCCTCCAGGGTGGGCTTGGGGCCGCCCACCTCCACCGGCTGTGCGTCGCTCAGGCGTTGCGTCAGCTCATCCATGGCAGCCTCTCGTGGGCTCAGTTCTGCTCGGACTCGGCGTAGGCGAAGGCGAGGTCCTCCGGAATGCGGAACTTCAGCGTGGTCTCGCAGAATTCGCGCCACTCAGGAGTGTCCTCGGTGAACAGCCTCTTGTCCTTGTC
Source organism: Streptomyces sp. SAI-127 (assembly GCF_029894425.1). Classification (NCBI taxonomy): domain Bacteria; kingdom Bacillati; phylum Actinomycetota; class Actinomycetes; order Kitasatosporales; family Streptomycetaceae; genus Streptomyces; species Streptomyces sp. SAI-127. Next base: position 324,872 of record NZ_JARXYJ010000002.1, on the reverse strand, counting down.
GACGCCGACCGGGCTGATCAGAACGGTCAATTCGTCGCAGAGGAACACCGTGGTGTCGTCAGTCATCTCGCGCTCTTCCGGCTGTGCTCCGGCCGCCCAGCCCGGAAAGCGACGCAATTCACCCAGCAGGTAGGACTTGCAGTACTTCCTCACCGGAACCTCCGAAAGCGAGCCGACGGCGAACACGGGCACGCGCAGCATCGGGGAACCGGAAATGAGGTTCGTCGGAATGCCGCGAAACGTGTTGTCGCGTGATTAGGCGCTCTCAGCGTACGGCAACGGTGCCTGCTCATCCACAAATCCCGGTGCGGGACGGCCGGTTCGCGTGTTCAACCGCATCCTGTGCGTCGGTTGAACACGCGAACCGGTGGTGCGGTGCTCGGGGTTCGGCGTCCTTGGCCGGTTGCCCGTCACGCGTCCCGGGCGCGCAGCAGCCAGGCGCCCGCGGCCAGGGCGCCGGCGGCCCACAGGGCCAGCACGCCCAGGCCCTTCCAGGGGCCGATGGGCAGCTTGCCCAGGTCGATGGTGCTCTGGACGGCGAGGCCCGCGGTCATCGGGGAGATCTGCTGCAGGTGGCGCTGCCAGTCCGGGTCGGCGACCACCTGGGCGAGAATCGGGAAGACGAACAGCAGCGCCAGGACGATGCCGATGGCGGTCGCGGAGTTCCGTACGACCATCGCGATGCCCAGGCTGAGGAGACCGATCAGGGCGAGGTAGAGCACCGAGCCCACGGCGGCCCGCAGGGTGGGCCCGTCGGCCAGCGACAGGGCGCTGTAACCATGTGCCTCGGTGAACCCGCGGTCCGGCTGGACGATGCGCCCGGTCAGCAGGGACGCCAGGACGGCGACCGTGCCCGCCGCCAGCATCACCGCGGTGAGGACGGAGGCCTTGGCGCCCAGCACGGTGAGGCGGCGTGGCATGGCCGCCAGGGTCGTCTTCATCATGCCGCTGCTGTACTCGTTGCCCACCATGAGCACCGCCACGATGGCGACGACGACCTGCCCGACCATCACCCCGGTCAGGCTCAGCCGGGCCGGGTCCTCACCGCAGCCCACAGCATCGCAGCGGGAGGTCATGGCCACCGCGGCGCCGACCGCCACGGTCAGGGCGACCACACCCAGCACCAGCCAGCCGTTGCCGGCGTCGGTGCGCAGCTTGGTCCACTCGGCGTGTCCGGCCCTTCTCATACGTCCCTCCGGCGCAGCAGGACCACGGCGGCGGCGAACGCCACGGCCGCGTAGGCGCACAGCACGGCGAAGCCGGACCAGGGCGCCAGCGGGAAGTAGCCGGAGCCGGGCGCGTAGACGGTGACGACCTGCTCGTAGCGCGCGACGCTCTGCTGGATGGCGAAGCCGGCGGCGGGGGTGACCCGCAGCAGCCATTCGGAGGCGCCGTCCGGCAGGATCGAGGCGGTGGCGAGGAGGTAGGGCAGCACCATCCCGACGACGACCACGGTGATGGCGACGGCGCTGCGCCGCAGGATGGTGCCGACGGCGAGAGCGAGAACACTCGCGACGGCGAGCAGCAGGCCCGTGCCGACGACGACCCGCAGCTCGGTGCCGCTCGGCACGGTCAGCACCGGGAAGCCGTTCGACTCCGACCGCTGTCCACCGAAGGGCACCATGACGGCCGCGGAGACCAGCCCCACGACGAACCCGACGCTGCCCACCACGAGTGCCTTGGCCACCAGGACGCGGCCGCGGCGCGGGCTGGCCGCCAGGGTGACGCCGATCAGGCCCCGCCGGTACTCGACGGTGATGTAGCCCGCGCCGACGACAACCATGATGATCAGCCCGGCGAAGGCCCCGACGAGGAAGTTCTCGATGGTCCGCACGCCGCTGGTGGCGGGCCCGCCCACGACCGGCGCGATGTCTCCGGCGCCGGTGACGGTGAAGCCGCTGCCCGACGCGACGGCCTGGCCCTTGGTCGTCTGGCTGTAGCTCCCGGAGGTGCCGGCGCCGTCACCGACCTGGCGCTGCTGCCAGTTGCCCGCGCTCCACTGCCCGCCGAGGTCCACCCGGTCGAAGGCTCCGGTGGCCACGGCGGGGGCGAAGCCGGTGCCGGTGCCGGTCTTCTCCTCCACCGACGGAGAAGTCACGAACAGCCCGACCTGTGCGGTCGCCGACAGTCCGGACAGCCGAGCGCTGCCGACCTCGGTCCACTTGGCGCCGTCCGTCGACTGATAGCCGGTGACGGTGTCGCCGGAGCGCTGCAGGCGCAGCCAGACCGGCTGCTCCCGGGTGGCCTGGCCGGCCGTCCCCGCGATGTCGTGCGTGTAGTCGTACTGCATGCGCACGCCGTGCGCGCCCGTCAGCATCATCGCCGCGTACGCCGAGCCCTGGTCCAGGCCGTCCTTGACGATGATCCCGGCCTTGGCCCAGGGGGCGAGACCGGCCCGGCTGCTCTTCGGGTCGGTGGCGACCACGCCGGTCAGCGAGGACACGGACACCGTGACGGTGCCGTCGCCCTGGAGCGGCTGGTGCACGAAGTAGAAGCTGTCGTTGACCGCCTGGCCGCCAGGACCGACCGGCAGCGCGGAACTGCCGTCCGGGCCCGACTGGTTGCCTGCGGCGGTGGCCAGCAACCCGACCAGGCAGATGACCAGGACGGCGCCGGCGCTGCTCGCCACCCAGCCGCGCACGGTGCGGAACTTGGTCCATTCCGCGTGCAGCAGCCGTACGAAGCCGCCGCGGTCCGAGCGGGCGGCCGCGCGGGGCGGGGTGAGGGTGGAGGTCATCGACCGGCCTCCTCGGGCATCATCCCGTGGTACTGCACGGCATCCCGGGTGAGTTCCATGTAGGCCTCCTCCAGTGACGCGCGGTGCGAGGAGACCTCCGAGAACGGCACCCCGTGGGCGCCGAGCAGGGAGACGACGTTCTCGGCCGCCATGCCGGTGACGCTGAGGGTGTCCGTGCCGGTGGAGCTGACGGTGGCGCCGGCGCGTGCCAGCACCGTCATGGCGTCGTCGCGGGCGGACGTGCGCAGCGTGACCCGCCCCTCGGACATGGACTCCAGCAGCTGACGCACGCTCATGTCGGCGAGGACCTTGCCCCGGCCGACGACCACCACGTGGTCCGCGGTGTCCTGGAGTTCGCTCATCAGGTGGCTGGAGACGAGCACCGCCCGGCCCTGAGCCGCGAGGGCGGCGAGGAAGCCCCGCATCCACATGAAGCCCTCGGGGTCGAGCCCGTTGAACGGCTCGTCCAGCATGACGACCGGCGGGTCGCCGAGGAGGGCCGCGGCAATGCCGAGCCGCTGCCGCATGCCGAGGGAGAACCCACCGGCCTTGCGCTGGGCGACGTCCTGCAGACCGGCCTGGCGAAGCACCGCGTCGACCCGGGCGGCGTTGAGCCCCTGCGAGTGGGCCAGCCACAGCAGGTGGTGGCGGGCGGAGCGGCTGGGCTGCACAGCGGCGGCGTCCAGCAGCGCCCCGATGTGCTTCAGCGGTGTGCGCAGGTCCCGGTAGGGGCGTCCGCCGACCAGGGCGGTTCCCGTGTCCGGCCTGTCGAGGCCGAGGATCACCCGCATCGTGGTGGACTTCCCGGCGCCGTTCGGACCGACGAAGCCGGTGACCTGACCGGGCCTGACGGTGAACGTCATCCCGTCGAGCGCCTGGGTGCTCCCGAAGCGCTTGCGTACGTCACTGACCTCGATCGTCGCTTCCGACTCATCGATCGTCTTCTCCATGGTGAAAACCCTAGAGAGAACGGGGTCGGCGGTCGTCACGGCACAGAGCCAGCTTTCACGGCGCCCGTGTGAGGGAGGGACGACACCGCCCGTCCCCCACGTGAGGGACGGGCGGTGTCCGGAGTGTCCTCCCTGAGGAGGACGCCTACAGTTCGAACTCCTCGTACTCTGCCCCGTCCTCGGTCCCGCCGTCCGCGGCGACCACAGCGGCGAGCGCCTCGATCGTGGGCTCCTCGAAGACCTCGGCGAGGGTCAGGTCGACGTCGAACGCCTCCCGGATGCGGGACACCAGCTGGGTGGCCAGCAGGGAGTGCCCGCCCAGGTCGAAGAAGTTGTCCTGCACGCCGACCCGTTCGACCCCCAGCAGCTCCGCCCAGATACCGGCGATCACGTCCTCGGCCCCGGTGCGGGGTGCCACGTACGCCTGCGCCGTGCCCATACGTGCCTCACCGGCCGGGTCGGGCAGGGCGGCCCGGTCGACCTTGCCGTTGGTGGTCAGGGGCAGTTCGGCGAGCTCGACGAAGACCGCGGGGACCATGAACGCCGGGAGCCGGTCGCCCGCGAAGGCCCGCAGCTCGGCGGTGGGAGGCAGGCCCTCGCCCCGGTCGGCGGGGACCGAGTAGGCGATCAGCCTCCGTTCGGCGTCGTCCCCGTGGGCGGTGACCACGGCCGTGCGGATCGCCGGGTGGGCGGTGAGGACGGCTTCGATCTCCCCCGGTTCGATCCGGAAACCGCGCACCTTGACCTGATCGTCGACGCGGCCCAGGAACTCGAGCCGCCCGTCCGCCAGCCGGCGCACCCGGTCCCCGGACCGGTACATGCGCCGCCCGTCGCCCGTGTAGGGGTCGGGCAGGAAACGCTCGCCCGTCAGCGCCGGCCGCCCGAGGTACCCGCGGGCCACCTGCGCGCCCGCGATGAACAGTTCGCCGGCCACCCCGGGGGGCACCGGCCGCAGCGAAGCGTCCAGGACGTACACCCGGGTGCGGAGAATCGCACCGCCGATGGACGGTGCCTGCGGGTCGGCCGTGTCGCACGCGCCGACCGTGGCACACACCGTGGTCTCGGTGGGCCCGTAGGCGTTGAACAGCCGCCGCCCTGCGGCCCAGCGCCGCGCGAGATGCCCCTCCAGCCGTTCCCCGGCCGTGAACAGTGTGCCCACCGTGGCCCACTCCCGCGGCCGCAGCACGTCCAGTACCGACGGCGGCACGGTCGCCACCTCCACCCCGCCGCCGACGACCAGCGCGGCCAGCCGGTCCGGCTCGGCCCGTTCCACCGCACCGGCCATGATCAGCGTGCCACCGCCTGCCAGGGCCATCAGCACCTCCCAGACAGAGGCGTCGAACCCGAACGGCGCGAACTGCAGCACGCGCGTACCGGCGTCCGGGCCCAGTACGTCCCGCTGTGCCGCCACCAGGCTCACGGCACCGCCGTGGGTGAGCTGCACGCCCTTCGGACGCCCGGTCGAACCCGACGTGTAGATGACGTACGCCAGCTGGTCGCCGTGCACAGCCCCTTCGGGTGCACGTCCGGGCCGCCCGGCGAGGGCCGCCACCACGGCCGGGTCGTCCAGGACGACCGTCCGCAGCCGCCCCACCGGCAGGTCGTCGACCAGGTCCTCGGTGCCCACCAGCACCGAGGCTCCGCTGTCGGCCAGGACGAACCCGAGCCGTTCGGCCGGGTACTCCGGGTCCAGCGGCAGGTACACGCCACCGGCCAGCCACACCGCCAGCAGCGTCACCACCATCTCGGACCCCCGGGGCAGACACACCGCGACCACCGACTCCGGGCCCACCCCGCTGTCCCGAAGGTAGTGCGCCAGCCGCCCGGCCCGCTCCAGCAGTCCCGCGTACGTCAGCGCCCGTCCACCCGAGACGAGCGCGACCGCGTCGGGCGTCGCCGCCCCCGCCCCGACGATCAGCTCGTGCACACCGCCCGCGGGCGGCGACGCGAAGGCGGCGTTCCCGTCCCGCACCAGTGGTTCGCCCTCGTCCTCGGTCAGCAACGGCAGTTCGCCCACGGACCGGCCGGCGTCCACGGCCACACCCGCGAGCAGGGTGACGAGGTGCCGGGCCATCCGCTCGACCGTGCCCGCGTCGAACAGGGCGGTGCTGTACTCGAATTCCCCGGCCAGCGTGCCACCGTCCTCCACCAGCACCAGCCGCAGGTCGAAGCGGGTGGTCAGCGCGTCACCACTGTCACCGAGGAACGCCTCGGCGTCGTCCACCACCTCGCCGCCCTCGCCCTGCGAGAAGTAGTTGAACAGCACCTGGAACAGCGGGCTGCGCGACCGGTCACGCTCGACGGCCAGGTCGTCGACCAACTGCTCGAACGGCAGGTCCTGGTGGGCGTAGGCATCGAGGGCCGTCGCGCGGACGCGGGCCAGCAGCTCGGTGAAGGCAGGATCACCCGACAGGTCGGCGCGCAGCACCAGCGTGTTGACGAAGAACCCGATCAGGTCCTCGGTCTCGGCCCGGTTGCGGTTGGCGACCGGCGTGCCGACCACCACGTCGTCCGTGCCTGCGTACCGGCCCAGCAGGACGTCGAAGGCGGCCAAGAGCGTCATGAACATCGTCGCGCCGTGCTCGCGGGACAGTGTCCGCAGCGCGGCCACCGTCTGCTCCGGGACGGTGAAGCGGGCCCGGGCGCCGGCCGGGGACCACACCGCCGGACGGGGCCGGTCCGTGGGCAGCTCCAGCACCGGCGCCCCGCGCAGCCGACCGCGCCAGTGGGCGAGTTGCGCGTCGAGGACGTCGCCGGTCAGCCACTGCCGCTGCCACACCGCGAAGTCGGCGTACTGCACGGTCAACGGAGGCAGGTCGGGCGCCCGGCCCGCACGGAAGGCGTCGTAGAGATGCGTGAGTTCACTTTGGAAGATCCTCGTCGACCACTCATCGGAGACCACGTGGTGCAGCGACAGCGCCAGCACGTGGTCGTCGGCGGCGACCCGGAGAAGGGTCGCGCGGATCAGCGGCCCGTTCGCCAGATCGAACGGCGTCGCCTCGTCCGCCGCGACCAGGCGCCCGGCGGCCCCGAGCGGGTCACTCTCGGTGCAGACGTCGACCAACGGCAGCGGGAACTCCCTCGGCGGGTCGATCACCTGGTACGCCACCCCGTCCTCGCCGGTCACCAGCCGGGTCCGCAGGACCTCGTGCCGTGCGACGAGCGCCCCGAGCGCGGACCGCAGCGCCGCGATGTCGAGGTCCCGGCCCATCCGCACCCGCATCGGCAGGTTGTACTCGGTCGAGCCGGGCTCCAACTGGTCCAGGAACCACAGCCGTTGCTGCGCGAAGGACAGCGGCAGCGGCCGGTCCCGGCCGACCGGGGACACCGGCCGCACCGTGGTCCGCGCCGAGCCCTCCACCAGCGCGGCCAGAGAGCGGACGGTCGGCCGGTCGAAGAGCGCGGCCAGCGGCACCTCGGCGCCCAGGACGTCCCGGATCCGGGAGACGACCTGCGTGGCCAGGAGTGAATGCCCGCCCAGCTCGAAGAAGTCGTCCCGCGCGCCGACCCGGTCCACGCCCAGGACCCGGCCCCAGATCCCCGCCAGCAACTCCTCGACGGTGCCGGACGGAGCCACGAAGGCGACCGCGTCCGGCCGGGACGCCTCGGGGGCCGGGAGGGCGGCCCGGTCCAGCTTCCCGTTCGGGGTCAGCGGCAGCACGGCCAGCTCGGTGAAGACGGTCGGGACCATGAACTCCGGGACCCTGCGCCGCAGATGCTCCCGCAGCTCGGCAACGGCAGGGATGCCGTCGGCGGGCCCGGCCGGGACCAGGTAGGCCACCAGGGCACGGTCCGCGGCCTCGCCCCAGGTCGTCACCACGGCCGACCCCACGCCGGGATGTGCGGTGAGGACCGACTCGATCTCGCCGGGCTCGACCCGGAAGCCGCGCGCCTTCACCTGCTGGTCCATGCGGCCCAGGAACTCCAGCCGCCCGTCGGCACGCCACCGCACCCGGTCGCCGGACCGATAGGCGCGGGAGCCGTCCCCCGCGTACGGGTCGGCCACGAACCGCTCCGCGGTCAGCGCCGGCCGGTCCCCGTACGCCCGGGCCAACGACTCGCCCGCGATGTACAGCTCGCCCGCGACACCCACCGGTACCGGCTGCAACCGCTCGTCCAGCACCATCAGCCGCACATTGGTGAGCGGCCGCCCGATGGGGACCAGCCCGCCCGGTGACCAGTCCGACGTGCCGTGCGGACGCGGGCACTCGGTACTGGCGGCGTCGATGGTGTTCTCGGTGGGGCCGTAGAGGTTGGCCACGACGGCAGTGGCATTGCGGGCGTAGAAGCGCGCCACGTCGTCCACCGGCAACGCCTCACCCCCGCAGAACACCGCGCGCAGCGACGCCAGGGCGGACGGCCACGGGTGGGCCACGAACAGCTTGAACAACGAGGGCACGAACTGCACCACCGTGATCCGCCGGGACTCCAGCAGCTCCACGACGTGGTCCAGGTCACCGTGCCGACCCGGCTCCACGAGGACGAGCTCCGCTCCGGTGGACAGCGGCCAGAGCAGTTCCCACACCGAGGCGTCGAAGGTCAACGGCGTCTTCTGCAGCACGCGCTCGGAGTCGGCCAGCCGATGGCGGTCCTGCATCCACGACACACGGTTCAGCACACCCCGATGGGTGATCTGGACGCCTTTGGGACGGCCCGTCGAACCAGAGGTGTAGATGACGTAGGCGAGCTGCAACGGCAGGACGGGCACCCGCGGCGCAGTGTCCGGCAGGGCCGCGAGGGCGGTGCGCGTGGCCGGGTCGTCCAGCCATACGACGGTCCGCGGCCCGTCGGCGCCGACCAGACCCACGGCCACCCCCCGGTGTCCGACCAGCACCGACGTGCCACTGTCGGCGAGCATGTACGCCAGCCGGTCCGCCGGGTACGAGGGGTCCAACGGCAGGTAGGCGGCACCGGCCTGCCACACCGCCAGCACGGCGGCCACCATGTCCGGTCCGCGCTCCAGGCACAGTCCCACCACGGACTCCGTGCCCACACCCGCTTCGCGCAGGAGGTGCGCGAGACGGTTCGCCCGCGCGAGCAACTCCCCGTACGTCAGCGTCTGATCGCCCGAGACCACGGCCACCGAGTCCGGCCGGGCGGTCGCCCGCTCGGCGATCAGCTCGTGGATGCCGTTCACCGCCGGCAGGGCGGCGGTGGTGTCGGTCCAGGTCTGCAGGAGGTGGTCGCTCTCCGGCTCGGTCAGCAACGGCAGTGCGCCGACGGGGCGGCCGGGATCGGCGGCGACGGCCTCCAGGAGTGCGGTCAGGTGCCCGGTCATCCGCTCGATCGTCGCGGCGTCGAAGAGCGCGGTGCTGAACTGGATCTCCCCGTTCAGGGCACCGTCGTCCTCGCCCAGGCTCACCATCAGGTCGAACTTGACGGGAAGGCTCGCCGGGAGGGCATCGGGGCCTGGCTCGCCGCCGCGTTCCCCGGAGGCGGAGCCGCCCCCGCGTTCCTCGGAGTCGTAGCTGAACAGGACCTGGAAGAGGGGGGTGCGGGAGCGGTCTCGCTCGGCGACCAGCTCGTCCACCACCTGCTCGAACGGCAGGTCCTGATGGGCGTACGCGCCCAGGGCCGTCTCCCGCACCCGTGCCAGCAGTTCGGTGAAGGTCGGGTCACCGGAGAGGTCCGTCCGCAGCACGAGCGTGTTCACGAAGAACCCGATGAGTTCCTCAGTCTCGGCCCGGTTCCGGCTCGCCACCGGGGTGCCGACCGCGATGTCGTCCGAGCCGCCGTAACGGCTCATCAGCACATCGAAGGCCGCCAGCAGCGTCATGAACATCGTCGTGCCGTGCTCACGCGACAAGGCGCGCAGGGCGTCGGCCGTCCGTGCCGGGACGGCGAACCGGCGCACCGCACCCTCGGTCGAACGCACCGGCGGACGCGGCCTATCGGCGGGCAGCTCAAGGACCGGAACACCGGTCAGCCGCTCCCGCCAGTAACCGAGCTGGGCGTCGACGACCTCACCGCTCAGCCACTGCCGCTGCCACACCGCGAAGTCGGCGTACTGGATCGCCAAGGGCGCGAGCGGATCCGGCAGGCCCGCGCGGAACGCCTCGTAGAGCGCGAGCAGTTCCCGTTGGAAAGCACGGTCGGACCACTCGTCGAAGACGACGTGGTGGAACGCCAGGGCGAGCATGTGGTCATCACCGGCGACCCTGAGCAGGGCGGCCCGCACGAGGGGGCCGGTCGCAAGGTCGAACGGAGCCAGCCCCAGTCCAGCGATCACTCCGTCCGCGTCGCCCACCGGATGCGTCGATCCGGACAGGTCGACGACGGGGAGGGGGAGGGGGGCGGGCGGGTCGATGATCTGATGCGGTACGCCGTCGGCGTCGGCGACCAGCCGGGTACGCAGCACCTCGTGGCGGGCGATGATCGCGTCCAGGGCCGCGCCGAGGGCCCGTAGGTCCAGCTCGCCGGGCAGGTGCAGACGGGTCGACATGTTGTACTCGACCGAGCCGGGCTCCAACTGGTCCAGGAACCACAGCCGTTGCTGCGAGAAGGACAGCGGCAGCGGCTGCGTGCGGTCGGCCCGAGTGATCGGCGGCAGGACAGCCCCCCGGCCCGCGCCGTCGATCAGCGCGGCCAGACCGCGGACAGTGGGCCGGTCGAAGAGCGCGGCGAGCGGGATCTCCGTCGCGAACACCTCACGGACGCGGGAGATGACCTGGGTGGCCAGCAGGGAGTGACCGCCGAGCTCGAAGAAGCTGTCCCGGACGCCGATGCGGTCGATGTCCAGTACCTGCGCCCAGATACCGGCGAGCAGTTCCTCGGTCGTGGTCGCCGGGACGACGTACGTGCCCTCGCGACCGGTTCGCAAGCCTTCCGGCTCGGGGAGTGCGGAGCGGTCGATCTTGCCGTTGGGGGTCAGCGGCAGGGCCGCCAGCTCCATGAACAGGGACGGGACCATGTACTCCGGCACCAGCTCGCGCACATGCTCGCGCAACTCGGCCACCGACGGAATGCCGGCGGACAGATCGGCCGGGACCACATAGGCGACCAGACGCCGGTCACTGCCCGTGCCGCGGGCCGTGACCACAGCGGTGTGGATCGCCGAGTGGCTGGTCAGGACGGCTTCGATCTCGCCGGGTTCGATACGGAAACCGCGCACCTTGAGCTGGTCGTCCGCCCGGCCCAAAAACTCCACACGCCCGTCCGCCAGCCACCGCACCCGGTCACCGGTGCGATACAGGCGGGATCCGTCCTCGGCGAACGGGTCCGCGATGAACCGCCCCGCGGTCAGCGCCGGCCGACCCAGATAACCACGGGCAACACCCGTACCACCGATGAACAGTTCACCCGCCACACCGACCGGGGCCGGCTGCAACCGCTCGTCCAGGACATAGACCCGGGTGTTGGCGATCGGCGGACCGATCGACAGCGGGGTCTCGGAGACTCGCTCGCAGGTGGACCAGATCGTCGTCTCCGTCGGGCCGTACATGTTCCACACCTCGGCCCCGCCACGCACCAGCGCCTCAGCCAACGGCACCGGCAGCGCCTCACCACCGGCCAGCGCCCGCAGGCCCGCAACGCCCGGCCAGCCATCGGCCAGGAGCATCTGCCACAGCGACGGAGTCGCCTGCACCACCGAGGCACCGACCCGGGCGATCTCATCCGCCAGTAGGCCAGGGTCGGTCACTGTCTCGCGCGGGGCCACGACCACCCGGGCACCGGACACCAGCGGCAACCACAACTCCAGACCCGCGATGTCAAAGCCCAGCGTCGTCACCGCCAGCAGCACATCATCCGCGTCCAGACCCGGCCGCTGCCCCATCGCCGACAAGAAACCGACCAGGTTCCGCTGCCCGACCAGCACACCCTTCGGCCGACCCGTGGACCCCGAGGTGTACAGCACATACGCCAACCCGTCGCCAGGGACAGCCACCCGCGGCGCGGTGGAGGGCTGAACCGCCACAGCCGCCTCAACGGCCGCATCGTCCAACCACACCGCCGTCTGCGCCGAGAGCTGACCGGCGACGGACCGGTGCCCCACCAGGACCGAGCAGCCACTGTCAGCCAGCATGAACTCCAGCCGCTCCACCGGGAACTCCGGATCCAACGGCAGATACGCGCCACCGGCCTGCCACACCGCCAGCACCGCCACCACCATGTCCAGACCGCGCTCCACACACAGCCCGACCACCGACTCCGGACCCACACCCACACCACGCAGATAATGAGCCAGCCGATTCGCCCGCGCCATCAACCCGCCATACGACACCACCACATCACCCGAAACCACCGCCACCGCATCCGCAGTCACAACCGCCCGGGCAGCGATCAGCTCATGCACCCCGCCCACCGACGGCAGCGGCACGGACGTGTCATTCCAGACACGCACAAGCTGATCCCGCTCAACCGACGACAGCACCGGCAGCTCACCCACACGCCGACCCGCATCCTCCGCCACCGCCTCCAACACCGTCACCAGATGCCCGGCCAACCGCTCCACCGTCACCGCATCGAACAACGCAGTGCTGTACTGCAACTCCGCCATAAGACCGCCGTCGGACTCCGCCAGGGCCAGGACCAGGTCGTACTTCACCGGTACCGGTTCGTCGGCTTCGTGGTCCCGGCTCGTACTGACGGTAGGAGCGGCCTCGCCCGGGTCCGCCGCGGCGTAGGTGAACAGGATCTGGAAGAGGGGGGTGCGGGAGCGGTCTCGCTCGGCGACCAGCTCGTCCACCACCTGCTCGAACGGCAGATCCTGATGGGCATAGGCACCCAGGGCCATCTGCCGTACCCGAGCAAGGAGTTCGGTGAACGTGGGATCGCCGGACAGGTCCGTCCGCATCACCAGCGTGTTCACGAAGAACCCGATCAGGCCCTCCGTCTCGGCCCGGCTGCGGTTCGCCACCGGCGTGCCGACCGCCACGTCCTCCGCTCCGCCGTGGCGACCGAGCAGCGCGCTGAACGCGGCCAGCAGCGTCATGGACATCGTCGTGCCGTTCGCCTGCGAGAGCGTGCGCAACGCTTCGGTCGTGGGGGCCGGCACGGCGAACCTGCGCACAGCACCGTCGGTGGACCTCACCGGCGGACGCGGCCGGTCCGTGGGCAGGTCGACGACCGGGACGTCGGCCAACTGAGCCCGCCAGTAGTCCCGTTGGCTCTCCATCACGTCACCAGCCAGCCACTGCCGCTGCCATACGGCGAAGTCGGCGTACTGCACCGGCAGCGGCGGCAACGGGTCCGGCGTTCCCGTACGGAACGCCTCGTACAGAGCGCGCAGTTCGCGCTGGAGGACCCGGTCCGACAGGTCGTCGGAGACCACGTGGTGTGTCACCAGCGCCAGTACATGGTCGTCCGGTGCCGCTCGGACGAGGGTGGCGCGGATCAGGGGACCGCCGGCCAGGTCGAAGGGGGTGATGGCATCCGACGCCGTCAAGTGTCGGGCGACCGACACGGGATCGGGGGCACCGGACACGTCCGCCACCACCAGTGGGAACTCGGACGGCGGGTCGATCACCTGGTGCGGAACGCCGTCGGCGTCAGCCACCAGCCGAGTGCGCAGCACCTCGTGCCGGGCTACGAGCGCCCCGAGGGCCGCGCCCAGCGCGGAGACGTTCACAGCGTGCCGCCACCGCATGGGCGTGGGGAGGTTGTACTCGATCGAGCCGGGCTCCAACTGGTCCAGGAACCACAGCCGTTGCTGCGCGAAGGACAGCGGCAGCGGCTGCGTGCGGTCCGCCGGAGTGATCGGCGGCAGGACATTCCCCCGGCCCGCGCCGTCTATCAGCGCGGCCAGACCGCGCACGGTGGGCTGGTCGAAGAGCGCGGCCAGCGGGATCTCCGTCGCGAACACCTCACGGATGCGGGAGACGATCTGTGTGGCCAGCAGGGAGTGACCGCCCAGGTCGAAGAATCCGTCGAGCGCCCCGACCCGGTCCACGCGCAGCACCTGCGCCCAGATACCGGCGAGCAGTTCCTCAGTTGCGGTCGCCGGGACGACGTACGTGCCCTCGCGACCGGTTCGCAAGCCTTCCGGCTCGGGGAGCGCGGAGCGGTCGATCTTGCCGTTGGGGGTCAGCGGCAGGGCCGCCAATTCCACGAACAGGGACGGAACCATGTACTCCGGCAGGACCCCGCGCACCCGGTCACGCAACTCGGCCGACGACGGAACGCTCTCGCCCGGCCGTGACGGCACCACGTAGGCCACCAAACGACGCTCAGCGCCCTCTCCGCGCCCGACGACCACCGCTGTGCCGACTCCGGGGTGTGCGGCAAGGACGGCTTCGACCTCGCCGGGTTCGATACGGAAACCGCGCACCTTGAGCTGGTCGTCCGCCCGGCCCAAAAACTCCACACGCCCGTCCGCCAGCCACCGCACCCGGTCACCGGTGCGGTAGAGGCGGGATCCGTCCTGGGCGAACGGGTCCGCGATGAACCGCTCACCGGTCAGCGCCGGCCGATCCAGATAACCACGGGCAACACCCGTACCACCGATGAACAGTTCACCTGCCACACCCACCGGGACCGGCTGCAACCGCTCGTCCAGGACATAGACCCGGGTGTTGGCGATCGGCGAACCGATCGACAGCGGGGTCTCGGAGACTCGCTCGCAGGTCGACCAGATCGTCGTCTCCGTCGGGCCGTACATGTTCCACACCTCGGCCCCGCCACGCACCAGCGCCTCAGCCAACGGCACCGGCAGCGCCTCACCACCGGCCAGCACCCGCAGGCCCGCAACACCCGACCAGCCATCGGCCAGCAGCATCTGCCACAACGACGGAGTCGCCTGCACCACCGACGCACCCACCCGGACCAGCTCACCCGCCAGCAACCCCGGATCCGCCACCGTCTCACGCGGGGCCACGACCACCCGGGCACCGGACACCAACGGCAACCACAACTCCAGACCCGCAATGTCAAAGCCCAGCGTCGTCACCGCCAGCAGGACATCATCCGCGTCCAGACCCGGCCGCTGCCCCATCGCCGACAAGAAACCGACCAGGTTCCGCTGCCCGACCAGCACACCCTTCGGCCGACCCGTGGACCCCGAGGTGTACAGCACATACGCCAACCCGACCGGATCCACCGCAACATCCGGAGCCGACGACGGCAACGCGGCAACAGCCTCACCCGTAACCGGATCATCCAGCCACACCGCGCTCTCCACCGGCAGACCCTCAGCCACCGACCGGTGCCCCACCAGGACCGAGCAACCACTGTCGGCCAGCATGAACTCCAGCCGCTCCGCCGGAAACTCCGGATCCAACGGCAGATACGCGCCACCGGCCTGCCACACCGCCAGCACCCCCACCACCAAGTCCAGACCGCGCTCCACACACAGCCCGACCACCGACTCCGGACCCACACCCACACCACGCAGATAATGAGCCAGCCGATTCGCCCGCGCCATCAACCCGCCATACGACAGCACCACATCACCCGAAACGACCGCCACCGCATCCGCAGTCACAACCGCCCGGGCAGCGATCAGCTCATGCACCCCGCCCACCGACGGCAAGGGCGCCGACGTGTCGTTCCAGACACGCACAAGCTGATCCCGCTCAACCGACGACAGCACCGGCAGCTCACCCACACGCCGCCCCGCATCCTCCGCCACCGCCTCCAACACCGTCACCAGATGCCCGGCCAACCGCTCCACCGTCACCGCGTCCAGGCGGGCGCGATCGTACGACAGCTTGATCCGAAGGTCTCGGCCGTAACCGGCGGTGATGTGGAGGGGGTAGTTGACCTGCTCTCGACCGTAGTTGAAGCCTGCTTGGAGGCCGCTCGCCGCTGATGTCTCCCGGCCCTCCGCGAGGGTGTGGTCCGGGTAGTTCTCGAAGACGAAGAGGGTGTCGAACAGGGCCTGTCCGGGCGGTAGTTCGCTGCTCTCGTTGATCGTCACCAGGGGCGAGTGCTCGTAGGCACGGCCGCGCACCTGCTCGTCCTGCAGACCGGTCAACCAGTCGGTCACCGATCGTTCCCGGTCGACATGGATGCGGACCGGGGTGGTGTTGATCAGCAGTCCGACCATGTCGTCCATGCCGTCGATCTGGCCACCCCTGCCGGACGAGGTCACTCCGAAAACCACGTCGTCGGAGCCGGCGTACACGGACAGCACCAGCGCCCAGGCGCCCTGCACCACGGTGTTGACCGTGAGCCGGTGACGACGGGCGAACTCCGCCAGACCGTTCGCCGCGGACGCGGACGGAACGGAGACCTCATGGTCGTCGCGTCCGCGATCGCCGGTGGCTCGTTCGACACCCAGCGTTGTGGTCTCGGTGATGCCCGCCAGGCGCTCGCGCCAGTACTCCCGAGCCTCGTCCAGGTCCTGTCCGGCCACCCACGCGGCGAAGTTCCGGAAGGGTGCCCGTGCGGCGAGGCGCGGTTCGGCACCCGCGCGGAAGGCGTTGTAGGCCTCCAACATCTCGCCCAGGACGATGGGCATACTCCACCCGTCGAGGAGGAGGTGGTGGTAGCTCCAGACCAGTTGGTGCCGGTCGTCGGCCAGCCGGATCAGCGTCAGCCGCACCAGCGTGGGGGCCGCGAAGTCCGCGCCCTTCTGCCAGTCCTCGGCGAGGTGCTCCTCGAGGGCCCGTTCCTGGGCATCCGCCCGCAGGTCGGAGAAGTCCAGGACGGTCAGGGGAAGCGGAACGGATCGCGAGACCACGGCCAGCGGCTCCGGGACGCCGTCCCACACGACCGTGCTGCGCAGCACCTCGTGCCGCGAGAAGACCAGCCCGCAAGCCCGCTTCAGCGCGTCGAGGTCGAGGTCGCCCTCCAGCAGCAGTCCGTTCTGCACCCAGTACATGCCGGGGTCGTCGGACAGCCGGGTGTGGAAGAGCATGCCCTGCTGCAGGGCGGTCAGCGGATAGATGTCCTCCACCGCGCTCGGCAGGTGTCGCTCGATGTGGTCGAGGGCGATCTGATCGAGGGTGGCCAAAGGGAAGTCGGACGGGGTGTGCCCGCCGACCTCGGGACGGCAGCAGTACGCGATCAGGTCGGTCAGGACCTCGATGTAGCGCTGCGCCAGCCGCCGTACCGTCTCCTCCTGGTGCACCTCACCGCCGTACGCCCACGTCATCTCCAGAACGCCGTCTGCGACACGGCAGTTGACATCGATGAGGTGAGTGCGGTCGCCCTCGATCGACCAGGGGCGGCCCAGTGATCCGCGCCCGGGGCGGAAGCGCCGTGTGCCCGCGGCCGCCTCCCCGTCGGAGCCGGGGCCGCCGGACTGACCGAGGTAGTTGAAGCTGACCTCCGCCCCCGGGCCGGGCGCGGGCGTCCAGTCAGTCAGGTACCGCAGCAGGCCGTAGCCGAGGCCCTTGCGCGGAACCGCCCGCAGGTACTCCTTGGTGCGCCGCAGCAGATCGCCCAGGTCACCATCACCGGGGCCCGACAGGACCACCGGATACACACTCGTGAACCAGCCGACCGTGCGTGACACGTCGACATCGGCGCCCACGTCCTCACGGCCGTGACCCTCGACGTCCACGACCACCGAGGGCGTCCCGCACCACTCGGTGAGCACCGCCCCCAGCGCACTGAGCAGCACATCGTTGATCTGCGTCCGAAACGCCTGCGGCACCTCACGCAGCAACCGCTCCGTGTGTTCCGTGCCCAGGGTGGTCACGATGTCCTGGGCGGCAGCCACGCTGTTGGGTCCGGTGGTGTCGCGGGGCAGGCCTATTGCCTGTGCTTCGGTCTCGTGCCAGTACTCCGCCTCCGCCGCGATCTCCGGTGTTCCGGCCAACTCCTCCAGGCGCTGGGCCCACCGCACGAAGGACGTCGTCTTCGGCGGCAGGACCGTCGGCGTGCCTTCCGCCGCCTGCTCGTACGCCGAGGTCAGGTCCTCCAGGAGCACCGGCCACGACACCGCGTCGACCACCAGGTGGTGCGCCACCACCAGGACCAGCCGGCCCGCCTCGCCGCAGTCGAACAGCGCCACCCGGATCAGCGGGCCACGGTTCAGGTCCAGGCTCGCCTGGACCTGGGTGGCCAGCGACTCCAAGGACTCGGCGTCGGTGTCGATCACCGACACCACGTCGGCCGGTTCCTCGGCCACGACACGGCCGATCCAGGTTCCGTCCCGGCGCTCGAACCGCGACCGCAGGACGTCGTGCTGTTCAAGCACCGCGCGTGCCGCGCTTCGCAGCACTTCGGCGTCCACCTCGCCGGCGACCTCCCACACGGCCGACTGGTTGAAGTGCCGGGCCTTCGGCAACTCTCGTTCCAGGAACCACCGCTGGATCGGAGTGAGTGGGTACTCGCCGGCCACGATCCCCTGGTCGGCGTCGGCGCCGCTCTCCCGGGTCGCCACGGATGCCAGGCCGGCCACCGTCTGGTGGTCGAACAACTGCGCCGCTGTGACGTGGACGTCGTGCTCGCGGACGCGGGCGACGACGCGGATGCTGCTGATGGAGTCGCCACCGAGGTCGAAGAAGTTGTCGTCGACGCCGACGCGGTCGACACCGAGCACCTCCGCCCACGCCTCGGCGATGACGCGTTCGACGTCGGTGCGGGGCGCGACGTAGGTGTGAGCGGAGTCGGCACGGGCCGCGTCCGGTGCGGGGAGGGCCGCGCGGTCGATCTTGCCGCTGCGGGTCATCGGCATCCCGGCCATCTCGGTGAAGACCGCCGGGACCATGAACTTGGGCAGGTGGTCGGCGACATGGGCGCGCAGCTCGCCCACGGGTGGCATGCCTTCGGCCATGTCGGCGGGGACCAGGTAGGCGACGAGTTTGCGGTCCGTTCCGCTGCCGTGCGCGGTGACGACCGCCGTCCTGACGCCCGGGTGGCCGGCGAGGACGGTTTCGATCTCGCCGGGTTCGATGCGGAAGCCGCGCACCTTGACCTGGTTGTCGGCGCGGCCCACGAACTCCAGTTGCCCGTCGGGCAGTCGGCGGGCCCGGTCGCCGGAGCGGTACATGCGCGAGCCGTCGGCGGCGAACGGGTCGGCGACGAAGCGCTCCGCGGTCAGCGCGCCGCGGCCGCCGTAGCCACGGGTCACTCCGGCACCGGCGATGTAGAGCTCGCCGGCCACACCGATCGGGGCGGGGTTGAGGCACGCGTCGAGGATGTGGACGCGTTCGTTGAACAGGGCGGTCCCGATCGGCGGGGTGCCGTCGGCCACGACGTCGCCGGCGGTGCTGGCGATGGTGGTCTCGGTGGGGCCGTAGACGTTGAGCAGCCGCAGGCGTTCGCGCCAGACGGCGGTGAGCCGTGCCTCGACCCGTTCGCCGCCCACCAACACCGTCGCGAGGTCGGGGAGTTCGTCGGGTGGCAGTACCTCCAGCAGTGAGGGGGTCATGAACGACAGGGTCACCGCGGTGCGCCGCATCAGAGTGGCGAGCCGTTCCGGCGGGGTGCGGTCCTGGCGTTCGGCGACGACCAGGGTCGCACCGGCGGGCAGCGCCATCACCACCTCCCACACGGAGGCGTCGAAGCTGAAGGAGGCGAAGGCGAGGACCCGGTCGCCGGGGCCGGCGTGCAGCAGTGGCCGCATCGCCTCGGCGAGGGTCGTCACGCCCCGGTGGGGCACATGGACGCCCTTGGGGCGGCCGGTGGAGCCGGAGGTGTAGATGACGTAGGCGAGCTGGTCGGGCAGGACGGTCACCTGCGGTGCCATGTCGGGGAGCGTGGCGAGGTCGGCCAGGGTGTCCGGGTCGTCCAGCCACAGCACGGCCTCGGGTGCCGCCTGTGCGGCGAGGCCGGCGGCCACGGCCTCGTGCCCGACCAGCACCGAGGCTCCGCTGTCGGTCATCATGAACTGGAGGCGTTCGAGCGGGTAGGCCGGGTCCAGGGGCAGGTATCCGGCGCCGGCCTGCCAGGCGGCCAGCGCGGCGACGGCCATGTCCGCGTCGCGGTCCAGGCACAGCGCCACGACCGATTCGTGGCCGACTCCCAGGGTCCGCAACCGATGGGCGAGGCGGTTCGCCCGCCGCATCAATGCGCGGTAGGTGAGGGACCGCCCGCCGGTCACGACGGCCACCGCGTCGGGGGTCGCGGCCGCCTGGGCGGCTATGAGTTCGTGCAGGCCGCCGGTGGCGGGCAGGTCGACGGCGGTGTCGTTCCACTCGTGCACGAGCAGGTCGCGCTCGGCCGGCGGCAGCAGCCGGAGCTCGCCGACGGGCTGGTCCGCGTCGGCGGCGACGGCGTCGAGGAGGGCCGTGAGGTGCCCGGTCATCCGCTCGGCCGTCGTCGCGTCGAACAGCGCGGTGCTGAACTGCAGTTCACCGGTGAGGGTGCCGTCGGCGTCCGCCAGGGTGAGGACCAGGTCGGCCTTGACCGGGATGCGCTCCGGGTCCGCCGGCGCGGTGTCCGGCTCCTGGAGTGCCGGCGCGCTGTCGCCGGGCTCGCCGGGCACGTAGCTGAACATGACGTCGTAGAGGGGGGTGCGGGAGCGGTCCCGCTCCGGGACCAGGGCGTCGACGAGGCGGTCGAACGGCAGGTCCTGGTGCCCGTAGGCGTCCAGCGCCGTCTGCCGTACCCGGCCGAGGAGTTCGGCGAAGGACGGGTCACCTGACAGGTCGGTGCGCAGCACGAGCGTGTTGACGAAGAAGCCGATCAGGTCCTCGGCCTCGGCGAGGGACCGGTTGGCGACGGGGGTGCCGACGGCGACGTCGTCGGTGTCGCCGTAGCGGGCCAGCAGGACGTCGAAGGCGGCCAGGAGAGTCATGAACATGGTGGTGCCGTGGTCGCGGGACAGCGTCCGCAGGGCCCGCGTGGTGCGGTGGTCCACGGTGAAACGGGTGACCGCGCCCTCCGTCGAGCGTACGGGAGGACGGGGCCGGTCGGTGGGCAGTTCCAGCACCGGGGCCCTGTCCAACTGGGCGGTCCAGTAGTCGAGGTGGCGGTCGAGGACGTCACCGGTCAGCCACTGGCGCTGCCAGACCGCGACGTCGGCGTACTGCACGGACAGCGGGGGCAGCGGGTCGGGCCCGCCCCTGCGGAACGCCTCGTACAGGGCGGACAGGTCGCGGCGCAGGATCCGGTCCGACCACTCGTCGAAGACGACGTGGTGCAGGGCCAGGGCGAGCACGTGGTCGTCCGGTGCGAGGCGGACGAGGGTGGCGCGGACCAACGGGCCGTGGGCCAGGTCGAAGGGCGTGAGGCCGTCCTTGCCCACCGTGCGGTCGGCCTCGCCGCGCGGGTCGATGCTGCCTGAGACGTCCACCACCGGAAGGGGCACGGGGGCGGGCGGGTCGACGACCTGGTGTGCCACCCCGTCGGTGCCGGCGACCAGACGGGTGCGCAGCACCTCGTGGCGTGCGACGACCGCGTCGAGGGCCGCGCCGAGTGCGTGGAGGTCGAGGTCGCCGGTGAGGTGCACACGGGCGGACATGTTGTACTCGGGCGAGCCGGGCTCCAGTTGGTCCAGGAACCACAGGCGCTGCTGCCCGAAGGACAGGGGCAGGTCCTCGTCGCGGTCGACGGGCCGGACCGCGGGCGCGGCGGACAGACCGGAGCCGTCGATCACCGCGGCCAGACCGCGCACGGTCGGTCGGTCGAACAGGGCGGAGAGCGGGACCTCCACGGAGAAGATCTCCCTGACGCGGGAGGCGACCTGGATGGCCAGCAGGGAGTGGCCGCCCAGGGCGAAGAAGCCGTCCTGCGCGCCGACCCGGTCCACGCCGAGGACCTGCGCCCAGATACCGGCGAGCAGTTCCTCGGTCTCGGTGGCGGGGGCGACGAACGCGCTTGCCCGCCCGGCCCGGATCCCCTCCGGCTCGGGCAGGGCGCCGCGGTCGGTCTTGCCGCTCGGCGTCAGCGGCAGGGAGGCCAGTTCCACGAACAGCGACGGGACCATGTACTCCGGGAGCCGCTCGCCCGCGAAGGCACGCAGGTCCGCGGCGGACGGGATGCCCTCGGCGGGGTCGGCCGGCACGAGGTGGGCGACCAGGCGCCGTTCGGTGCCGTCACCGAACGCCGAGACGACCGCTGTACGAACCCCCGGGTGGGCGGCGAGCGCGGTCTCGGCCTCTGCCGGTTCGATGCGGTGGCCGCGGACCTTCAGCTGGTCGTCCGCGCGGCCGAGGAACTCCAGCCGCCCGTCCTGGAGCCATCGGACCCGGTCGCCCGACCGGTACAGCCGGGAGCCGTCCCGTGCGAAGGGGTCGGCCACGAACCGCTCGGCGCTCAGCGCCGGCCGTCCGCCGTAGCCGCGCGCGACCTGCGGGCCGCCGATGAACAGCTCACCGGCGACGCCCACCGGCACCGGCCGCAGGGACGCGTCCAGCACGTGGACCCGGGTGTTGGCGATCGGGCCGCCGATGGGCGGAGTGCCGTCCGGTCCGGTGCCGTCGGTGTCGGCGACGGTCGCGCACACCGTCGTCTCGGTCGGCCCGTACGCGTTGAACAGCCGGTGGTGTTCCCGCCAGGCGGCGGCGAGCCGCCCGTCCAGGCGTTCACCGGCCGTCACGAGGGTGCGGATGCCCGCCAGGTCGCCCGGGCGCAGAGCGTCCAGGAGGGATGGCGGCACGGTCGCCACGCTCACCGCGGTCCGGGCGACCAGCGCCGACAGCCGCTCGGGGTCGACGCGCTCCGGTGTGCGGGCCACGACCAGGGTCGCGCCCGCCGCCAGCGCCATGACCAGTTCCCACACCGAGGCGTCGAAGCTGAACGGCGCGAAGGCGAGCACGGTGTCGTCGGGGCCGGTCCCCAGGGCCGCCCGCTGCGCCGTGGCCAGGCTGACGAGCCCGCGGTGGGACAGGTGGGCGCCCTTGGGACGGCCGGTGGAGCCGGAGGTGTAGATGACGTAGGCGAGCTGGTCGGGCAGGACGGTCACCTGCGGTGCGGTGTCGGGGAGCGTGGCGAGCTCGACCCGGGTGTCCACATCGTCCAGCCACAGCACGGCCTCGGGTGCCGCCTGCGCGGCGAGGCCGGCGGCCACCGTCTCGTGCCCGACCAGCACCGAGGCTCCGCTGTCCGTGAGCATGAACCGCAGCCGCTCGGCCGGGTAGTCCGGGTCCAGCGGCAGGTAGGCCGCCCCCGCCTGCCATACCGCCAGTACGGCCACCGCGAGATCGGCGCCGCGCTCCAGGCACAGGGCGACCACGGACTCGGCGCCCACGCCCATCGCCCGCAGCCGGTGCGCCAGTCGGGCCGCACGCCGCGCCAGGCCGTCGTACGTGAGGGACGCCTCCCCCGCTACGACGGCGACGGCGTCCGGGGTCGACACGGCCCGCCCGGCGACCAGTTCGTGCGCACCGGCGACGTCGGGCAGCGGCGCGGCGGTGTCGTTCCACTCATGCACGAGCAGGTCACGCTCGGCCGCCGTCAGCACCGGCAGGTCGCCGACCGTGCCGTCCACGTCGGTGGCGATCGCCTCGAGGACGGTGCCGAGGTGGCCCGCCATGCGGGAGATGGTCCCTTCGTCGAAGTGGGCACGGTCGTAGGACAGCCGCACGACCAGTTCACGCGCGGAGGAGGCGATCACGCCCAGGGGGTAGTTGGACTGGTCGCGTCCGTAGTTGGCGCCCGCCCGCAGCGCATCGTCCTCGGCGTACCGCGCCTGCCCGCCACCCTCGACCAGGGCCTGGTCGGGGTAGTTCTCGAAGGCGAAGACCGTGGTGAACAGCGTCTCACCAGGCGGCAGTTGACTCGCCTCGCTGATCGTCACCAGCGGCGTGTGCTCGTACTGCCGGGCACGCACCTGCTCGTCCTGCAGTCCGGCCAGCCACTCGGCCACCGGCATGCCCCGGTCGACGCGGACGCGGACCGGGGTGGTGTTGATCAGCAGCCCGACCATGTCGTCCATGCCGTCGACCTGGCCGCCCCTGCCGGAGGACGTCGCACCGAACACCACGTCGTCGGAGCCCGCGTACAGCGCCATGACGAGCGACCACGCGCCCTGCACCACGGTGTTGAGCGTCATCCGGTGACGGCGCGCGAATTCCGCCAGGCGGGACTCGGCGACCGGCGCCGACAGCGGAACCCGGTACTCGTCACGCCCTTGGAGGCCGGTGGCGCGCTCCACGCCGAGCGCGGTCGCCTCGGTGACGCCGGCCAGCCGCTCGCGCCAGTACTCCCGGGCCTGCTCCCCGTCCTGCCCGTTCACCCACGCCACGAAGTCCCGGAACGGCGCGCGCGCCGGAAGCCGCGGCCGGTGTCCCGCGCGCAGGGCGCGGTAGGCGTCCAGCACCTCGGACAACACGATGGGCACACTCCACCCGTCGAGCAGCAGGTGGTGGTGGCTCCACACCATCTGGTGCCGGTCGTCGGCCAACCGGATCACCGCGATCCGCACCAGCGTGGGCCCCGAGAAGTCCGCTCCCCGCTCCCAGTCGGTCTCCAGATGCTCGGCGACGGCGTGCCTCTGGGCCTCCTCGTCCAGATGCGAGAGATCCACCAGGCTCAACGGCAGCGGGACGGACGGCGAGACCACGGCCAGCGGCTCGGGCAGCCCCTCCCACACGACCTTCGTACGCAGCACCTCGTGCCGCGAGAACACCAGCTCCCAGGCTTCCCTCAGCGCGCCGAGGTCCAGCTCTCCCTCGAGGAGGAGCCCGTTCTGCGCCCAGTACATGCCGGGTTCGGTGGCCAGGTGGGTGTGGAAGAGCATGCCCTGCTGCACGGCGGTCAGTGGGTGAACGTCCTCGAGCGCAGTCGACAGCTGCTCCTCGATACGGGCCAGGGTGGCCTGGTCGAGACGGGCCAGCGGGAAGTCCGACGGCGTGTGGCCGCCGACATCCGGACGGCAGCAGTACGCGATCAGGTCGGTCAGCACCTCGATGTAGCGCTGTGCCAGCCGCCGTACTGTCTCCTCCTCGTGCACGTTCCGGCTGTACGTCCACTCCAGCGCGAGGCGGCCGTCGACGATCTGCCCGTTGACCTCGACGAGGTGGGTGCGGGTGCCGTCGGTCGACCGGGACTCGCCGAGCGACCGGCCCGACGGACGGAAGTCGCGAGGGTGATCCGATCCAGCCGGTTCGGTGCGCGGACCGGACTGGCCAAGGTAGTTGAAGCTGACCTCCGCCCCCGGGCCGGGCGCAGGGGTCCAGTCGGTCAGGTACCGCAGCAGGCCGTAGCCGAGGCCCTTGCGCGGAACCGCCCGCAGGTACTCCTTGGTGCGCCGCAGCAGATCGCCCAGGTCACCGTCACCGGGGCCCGACAGGACCACCGGATGCACACTCGTGAACCAGCCGACGGTGCGTGACACGTCGACGTCGGAGCCCACGTCCTCACGGCCGTGACCCTCGACATCCACGACCACCGAGGGCGTCCCGCACCACTCG